>JBCCFA010000489.1:0-3275 GCA_039029975.1 Pseudomonadota bacterium | reverse complement strand
CCGACAGCACAAAGTCCGCTTGCCGACAATTGCTGCTGGCTGAACTTGGGTACGCCATAGCGAGCAGCATTTTTCGACACAAATATTAAAAAATCCACAGAGGTTTTGACGAGAGCTTCGACCTCTTCACTTGCTACATCTAATGCTTTGATTGCGATCATGGGCGCCACAATCGGGGTCAAGCCAAGAGCCATAACTTGTTCGGCAAGACGACGAGCCGACTCTTCGGGTCGAGTGATCAATACCGAAAGGTCTGAACGACGTTGTTCGGCCTTAGAAATCGACTTTATTGAGCTCATGACTAACTGTGCGCACCATTTGCATGCAGGAGCGCTTGTCGAATCAGTTCATCGGCACCTTCGGCTTGCAACCTCAGTGCCAGTGTCTTGCCGAGCTCCTGTGGATTTTCGGCAGTGCCAGACAAGGCTTCGGTCACTAATTGGCGACCATCAATGCTTGCCACCAAGCCCGCCAATGACAACACCGAATTTTTGAGCACAGCGTGGGCCGCCATTGGCACCTCGCAACTGCCTTGAAGCTGACGACTCATCGCGCGCTCAGCGAGCACACAAGTGGTAGTGTCGGAATCCGCGAGCGGTTCGATAAGTGCCCTGGTCTTTTCGTCTGACGAACGGCATTCAATACCAATAGCGCCTTGCCCGACAGCGGGTAACATCTGTTCAACAGACAAGCTTGCGCGAATTTTATTTTCCAAACCAAGTCGTTTAACCCCTGCCGCCGCCAATATTATTGCATCGTATTTACCTTCTTCCATACGCTTTATCCGCGTTGGCACGTTACCCCGTAAATCTATTACGCGAAGGTCATCTCGCAACAACATAAGCTGACTTTTGCGCCTTAAACTAGACGTGCCCACGGTCGCGCCCGAGGGCAGCGTCGCGATATTGTCATAGTCCCTTGAAACAAACACATCACGTGGGTCTGCGCGCCGCAAAATAACCGCTATTGCGAGTTCTTGGGTATCTTCGATCGGCACATCTTTCATTGAGTGCACGGCAATGTCAGCACGGTGCTCTAACAAAGCGTGCTGCAATTCTTTGATGAATAATCCTTTGCCACCGATTTTTGCGAGGGGCTGATCAAGAATTCGGTCACCCTGAGTTTTGATTGGCAACAACTCGACTTTGAGATCTTCATACAGCGCGATGAGTTGGCTTTTTACATGTTCCGCCTGCCACAAGGCTAAATCGCTTTCGCGAGTTGCAATGGTGAGTTTGCTGGCGTTCATTCGTTACTTATTCTGCCTTCGACTAATTTCGGGGGTGAAAAACCGCGCCGTCGCTTATGCTATGGTATGGCTGTTTCGTAATCGACCTACCGATACTTGCCGATAAGCGAGAGATGTTCCTATGACGGTTAATCTTGGCGTGATAATGGATCCGATCGATCAGATCAATCCAAAAAAAGATACCACGCTCGCGTTACTTTTTGCCGCCCAACAGCGCAGCTGGAACCTGCATTATATGGAAATGCGGGATTTGCGTCTGCGTGATGGCATTGCCGAAGCAAATGCGCAAGAACTCAGCGTGCGGTTGCAAAACCAAGAGTGGTTCGACGTTTCGGTCGAGAAGAAGCGAATCGATTTAGGATCGCTTGACGTGATTTTAATGCGCAAAGATCCACCCTTCGACACCGAGTATATTTTTTCGACTTATATTTTAGAACGCGCGCGATTGGCTGGGGCCTTAGTTGTAAATAATCCGCAGTCCTTGCGTGACGCGAATGAGAAGTTATTTACTGCGTGGTTTCCCGAAGTTTGCACCCCAACCTTGGTCACGCGCGATCACGAAGAGATACGTCAATTCTTAAACGAATTCGGCGACATTATTGTGAAGCCCTTGGATGGTATGGGGGGCTCGTCGATATTTCGGGTCGTTGCCGGCGACGGTAACGCCAGCGTGATATTCGAAACTTTGACAGCGCACGAATCGCGCTACTGCATGGTGCAAAAATATATTCCTGAAATCGTTGATGGCGACAAAAGAATTCTAATGATCGATGGCGAACCTATCCCTTATGCGCTAGCGAGAGTGCCAGCCAGTGGTGAGCTACGCGGAAATTTGGCAGCGGGCGGCACTGGTAGAGGCCAAGCGCTGACCGATCGCGACCGCGAAATCTGTGCCGCTGTAGGCCCCACATTGAAGGAGAAGGGACTGATTTTTGTGGGCTTAGATGTGATCGGCGATTATTTGACGGAAATTAATGTGACAAGCCCAACTTGCGTCCGCGAATTAGACCAACAATTTAATTTAGATATTGGCTCGGTCTTAATGGCCGCCATCGAAAAACGTCTTGGTTAAAATAAAACGCACAGCCCTGTAAGCCTGATCAAGAGATATGGCGTAAATTCCGCGACGTTCATGGCCGTAAGGCCTAGTGAACGGTATAATTTTGCGCATGGTCTCGGCGCCAACTAACTTAGCAAAACCATACCGGGCTAGCGCATGACGACCGCGGTTATGGAACCCATCGTCACCCCAAGCGATCGCCTTGGGATGACAATCTGTCTCGCGATCATTGTCCACACCATGATTGTCATGGGCGTAAGCTTCGCGCCGGAACCCGTTCCTGAGTCGAACTACGAATCACTTGAAGTGGTACTGGTATCACAGCGCTCGGAGAAACCACCCGAGGAAGCAGACATGCTCGCCCAAGCTAACCTCATTGGCGGCGGTGATGGCGAGAAACAACACCGGCCCGCTGCCCCGGTCGAATCGCCGATGCCGGCACCGGTACCGGAAGTGGCAGCCTCTGCAGCGGCGCCAAGCGAAGCCACCCCTGTCGAAGCTGAACTAACAACGGCAGAAGTATCTGGCTCCCCTAATCAACAAGAACTGCCAGACGCCACGGTTGAACCCGTTGAGGAGCTGCTGACGCAAGAGGTGAAACAAGCCGACAACCCGCTACCAAAACCGGCTGAGGCTAACGACAAGCCGCTCGAAAAACCCGTCGCCAAAACAGCGGAAACAAAACCAAAGCCCAAAATCGAGCCGACGCCACTACCGAGCGCGGCTCAGTTGTTGACCCGTTCTTTTGCCTTGGCAAGCGTTAGCGCTGAGTTGGATCAAAAACTAGAAATGCGATCGAAGCGGCCGCGTCGCAAATTCGTGTCCGCTAACACAAAAGAATATCGGTACGCGGCCTACATGGAAGCGTGGCGCGCAAAAGTCGAGCGGGTGGGCAACTTAAACTACCCTGACGAAGCGAGACGTAAAAAGTTATCCGGCGCGCTGTTGCTAGATGTCGCACTAAAT
>JBCCFA010000488.1:0-3282 GCA_039029975.1 Pseudomonadota bacterium | reverse complement strand
GTCCGTCACAAACTCATCAGATAGATTTTTGAATTGGGCGCGATCAGCCGGTCCTATTAGTTTTTGATCCTCGTCAAACGGTTGCCCTAACAACATATATTCGATTCGTGATCTATGTGTCTTCAGTAGCCTCAGCGCTTCCTGATAAAACTCGACCTGTGCGTTATCACCGCCACCCAAACCGCTCGCGCTTGACCAAATGCAGGCAAAAGACAGCGGTTTATTCGCAGTGTTGGCAAACAAAGTATCGAAGAGCCCCTCCAAATCTTGGGGCTTCTCCAATACTTCTTCAATTTGCACAATATCGAACCCAACAAAGTCTAGCCGTTCGGAGATTTCTTGTAATAGGGCGGGGTCTACGTGCGGATCGATATTCACGCCTAGCCGAATGTGCGGCCATCTATCCTGGATAAGGTTTTTCGCAGCCGCTAAAAGATTGAGGTAGTATTCAAAATGTTCTGGATGCGCATCAAAATAACTATAACTACCTTCTGCATGAATCAGTAATCGGTGAATCTTATTACCAAAGCGCGTTAGGTAGCTTTCAAGGTATTTTAAGTAGCGTGGTTGGAATAGGGGGTCGGTGAACTCAATCGGTTGCAAATAACCCGGTGCCATGTTGTCTGCATGAAAGTAAGGGCCCCCAAAATCCTGGCTAATTTCGAACGGAATTTTGCTTTGCGCTAGCGCCGCAAAAAAGCGCTCCGTAGGTTCCCATAGGTAATGATCTTTCGCCGGCTCATCGTCACGCCAGTAGCCGCTAGGTAGTTGCAGTACTTGAACCCCTAAGTGCTCCGCCAGCTTCAGCGCCTCAGCCCATGCTGCAACAGAATCCTTGTAGTTGCGGGGAACAAGGCTAAGACCTACTCGGCCATTAGTGCGAGAAATTAACGCGACTGGTTCAGCCTTTGAGAGCGCTCGTTCAAATCCAACAGAAAAATTATTGTCGCTTGCGACAGGAGTACACGCGCTGCTTAGGCATAGGTAAAACGGAAGCAATAGGGTTGCGCGGATGCTCATTGTTTCTACAGATGGCTATGCATCTCTACTTCGACAGTCCCGAAACATTTTCAATTTCAAACCAAAGCCTCGCCGCCTATTCTTTGTGTGAAACTATTTGCCGGAAGATTAACCAAATTATAGGAAAAATTACCGTTTCAGGATTACCACGTTTGTCCGAGCATTGGTTCGACTGTAGCATGCAAAGATAAATAAACGATAAGAGCATTGGTTGCAAAACAGTGCCGAAAAATGGGGACCAACCATGAACGATTCGTATTTCAAATTTGCCAACGGCGTTAAACTAATTTTCGCCATAACGATATTCTTATTAGCAACGCTCGCAGACGCCGCAACACTTAGTTTCTATACCGATAGAACTACCTGGCAAAACGAGGCCGCTTCTCAGGGGCTTTCGGTGATCGTTGAAGATTTCTCGAGTAATCCCGGCAGCTTGCCAATGATTAGTGTTGGCGGCATCAACTTTGAGACATCGGCGACTGTTGATTACAACGCCGGTAGTGGTTGGATAGGTTATACCACCGGCGGTGGCGTTGTTTTGACCTTAGATTATTTAGGCGGCAGCACCAGTATGTTCGGTTTCGGTCTCGATATTGGTCCGATCTCTGGAAACATTAGAGTAACCGACGTCACCGGCGACGATTTAGCAATGGGCAATGGCGAACCGTCCCCACACTTCATCGGCGTTTTAGGCGATTTCGCGCTCGACCCAGCGAATCCCTTCCCTTCCAATCCCCCACTATCAGGTGTAGTAGAGTTTCTCACCTCTGGATTAGGTGGATCGGGTGACGTTTATTTCGATAATCTAAGCGTTGCAGTGGCGCCGATCCCAGTGCCAGCCATGGTATGGCCGTTTGCTCTAATTCTAATTGGGATTCGAAAACGCTTTTCCTAGCGAGAAGATTTACCCGGGCTTTGGCGTTCCCTGATTACGAGTCGCGTTACGCCAGACAATGCCACCAGAAGCATATAGCTTAGTAGCAACCAATAAGGTACCGGTATTGGATAAATAACAGCCGGATCTACAAATTTCAATTTATAGACGTAAACTTTTCCTGCGGAGTAATCTATGATGTTGGAACCACTGGCGTCGTACTTATCGCCACTAATAGCCGCAATTGCTAAATAATCGCCGCTTAATTCGACCGAATAACCAAACTTATCGAACTGCGGAAATATCGGATTATCTGGAACGGAAAGTGTTTGGATAAGGTCGAAGGAATTTGCGTTATAAATGTAAACCACTCCAACTTCTCGACTACCCTCAACATCTTTTTCGGGGGCGCCGATTACTATCACTTTATCATTCATCGCAATAGAGTCACCGTCTCTAAACCCTCCAAAGAAATCGCCTTCGGTACCACTATTACCACCAGGGTTGGAGAAGATATGAAGTAACTGTCCTGTTACAACATCGTACAATGATGCTTCGCCGACACTTGCTGAGTTCTCAGCCGCGCCTATATCTGCATCGGCGAATCCGCTCCCGACAATCACTTTGTCGTTATGCAGGGCTACGGCAACACCGTACAGATCGCATGTGGCAGGATTTGGATTATTAAGCGTATGCAAGAGCTCGCCGGAATTCACGTCAAACACTCGGGCTCCGCCAACACAGTCTCGGGTCGGTGAGTCTCGATGGGGGCTGCCGCAAACCAAAGTTTCCCCTTGAAGCGCTATCGCGTGGCATAGGAAATCTCCGATTGAATCTGCAATAGGCTCTACCGTATAGCCAATTGTTTTTTGATAACCGAGCATTAGGTCGTCCACGTCGTACAGATGCGCGACCCCGGCATTAAAAGCTAATTGATCGTTTCCCGGTTCTCCAATTGCCAGCACACCGTCGTCTAAATCAATGTTAGTGGCAAATTCACCATCAATATTGGGAATTAGCGGTGGAGGATCATTTATATTCATAAAGTGATCCAACAAAACGCCATTATGAGAATATAAATAAATACCACCGGTGCTGCCTCGAAGCGGCGTACCGATCGCGATTATATTTTCAGATAATTCGATAGAGGTTCCGAAATAAAGTGTGCTATAAGGATCGGAGGGTACGTTATCGCGGTGCGGGTTACTTATGGTTTCTAAGAGCTGACCTGTTGTCAAATCGAACAAATAAACCTGGCCCGTTCCGCCCCGAGGCTGGTTGTAGGGCTTCTGGATCCATTTCCATTACCGCTGCTTGTGCAAATTCCACCTAGACTTACCATTCCTGAGTTTTCTGTCTCCACATTGTGAGTGTTGTTTTGAATTCTT
>JBCCFA010000487.1:0-3283 GCA_039029975.1 Pseudomonadota bacterium | reverse complement strand
CGACCACAATCTTTGAGCAGATCTCGCGTATCGGCAAAGCGATTTCGCATCCCAAACGTTTAGAAATAATGGAGCTGCTTAGTCAGTCGGAACGTACGGTTGATTCATTAACTAAAGAAACGGGCTTAAGCCAA
The DNA here is from genome assembly GCA_039029975.1 of Pseudomonadota bacterium. Taxonomy (GTDB): domain Bacteria; phylum Pseudomonadota; class Gammaproteobacteria; genus JBCCFA01. The sequence continues at coordinate 3,149 of JBCCFA010000487.1, read as the reverse complement.
GCAAATACCTCGCAGCACCTAAAGGCACTGCGTGCGTGTGAGTTAATTTCGTCGCGCCGAGACGGCACTTCAATTTGGTATCGCTTATCAGATGACAGCGTTGCAGATTTCTTTCGCGCTTTGCGCGTGCTGGCGGTCGGGCATTTATCCGAACTTGAAAAGGTCGTTGGCGAATATTTTAGCGGGCACCGTGAGATGGCAGCGGTCGATAAGAAAACGCTCACTAAAAAAGCGCGGGCAGGAGAAGTGAGTGTTATAGACGTGCGCCCGTTGCATGAATATGAATCAGGGCATATCCCTGGGGCGATTTCCATTCCCATAGATGAGCTTGAGAAACGTTTGGCGGAAATTCCGAAACGCCAACAAGTTGTCGCCTATTGCCGTGGGCCATACTGCGTTTGGTCGGTGGAGGCGGTGAAAAAATTAGAAGAGTGCGGCTATCGGGCCGTTCACTTGCGAGATGGCGTATTGGACTGGCGCGCCCAAGGATACAAAGTAAAAACTGGTGATGAGCCCTGAGCTATCCCCGCGCGTTCCGGTGCGTGCCAAAAACAATCGATTAACATACACTGGCCCAACAGTTATTCGGGGTTAGTCAATTGAGCGAAATCATACTTCATCATTACGCGATATCACCTTTTTCAGAAAAAGTTCGACGTGTACTTGCTTACAAGGCGATTCCGTGGCGCGCGGTTGAACAACCCATCATGGCGCCAAAACCAGACTTAACCCCGTTAACGGGCGGCTACCGAAGGATACCAGTAATGCAAATCGGTGCTGATATTTACTGCGACACGGCTTTGATTATTCGCCGGCTTGATGAACTATTTTCCGAGCGACCTGTGACCGTGGGCGCAGACGCCGGGCTAGCTGCGGTCATCGAGGATTGGGCTGATCACCGTGTGTTTATGCACGTTGTGCCACCGGTTGTTTCGGCTTTGGCAGATGCACTTCCCGAAGGTTTCTTTGAAGATCGCGGCGCGATGTCGCCGGGTTTTGACAAAGAGGCTTTGATTGGCGCCGCACCGTTAGCATTAGAGCAAACTAAGCAAGATTTGAATTATCTCGACCAACAGCTCGCGCAGCATACATTTCTGTTAGGCGAAGAATTTAGCATTGCCGATGCTGCATGTTTTCACGTGGTAAATTTTTTGCTCAACGACCCGTCAAACGAAGCATTGATAAAGGATCGGCCAGCGCTTGATCAATGGGTAAACACGGTCAAAGGTTTTGGCGAAGGGAACGTTCAAGAAATGGCACCAGCTGACGCATTATCTATCGCTCGAGACGCGGCGCCTGAGGATATCGATGGACCGTCGGTGTCTGCTCGCAGTTATGCTTGCGGCGATAAGGTGACTGTGGTGGCGGACGATTATGGCGTCGAAACGAGCGTTGGGGAGGTCGTCCGGATCGGGGAGAACGAGATTGTGATTACACGCGACGACGACACCGTGGGCGTCGTCGCCGTCCATTATCCGCGAGCCGGTTATCGTATCGAAAAATCTTAGACGGTTCAGGCCACTTTTGCGTTGGCAAACGCTTGCAGGTCGCCAGCAATATCGCCGATTTGCGTGCGTACTGCATCAACGACTGGCGGCGGTGCAGTCTCCGGGCCGCCAGAGTTAAACGGTGGTTGCGGACGATATTCGAAAATTAACTGCATAGCATGGGCGGTTTGCTCGTTAACTACTTCGGCAATAATCGTCAGCGCAAAGTCTATCCCTGCAGTAATACCGCCGCCGGTAATGCGGTTTCTATCAATCACGACTCGCTCGTCAACCTGCGTTATGTCTTTGTAAGATTTCAGCACATCTGTATAGCCCCAATGAGTCGCCGCCTTATATCCATCGAGCAGCCCAGTTTCTGCCAATATCAACGATCCGGTACAAACAGAGGTGACATATTCTGCTTTTTCGCCCGCTTGGCGGATGAACGCCAAAACCTCCGGATCTTGCATCTGCGCTAAGGTGTTGCCGCCGCCAGCAACGACTAGAACGTCAATATCGGGGCAATCATCAAACCCATAATGCGGCGTAAGCAACGCACCAGCGTCGCACATTAGCGGTTCATTGGTTTTAGCAAACGTGAACGCTTCCATTTCTTCGACCAAGGCGAAGAACTGCAACGGCGCATAAGCATCCATCATTGTCATGTTTTCAAAGATATAAATACCAACTTTTTTCTTGGTCATGGTGCAATTCCTGATTGGTGGTGTGCTTACAGTTGAAATCTCGAGCGATAATCTTGTGGACTAACGTGAAGGTGGCGAATAAAAACTCGGCGCATTCGTTCGCTGTTTAAAAAACCGGTGTGTCGTGCGATCGATTCAACGCTCTCATTGGAGCTTTCCAGGTGACCGCGCGCCGCTTGTAAGCGAATCGTTTCGACATATTTGGCGGGGGTGAGGCCAGTTTCTTCGCGAAAGCGCCTGGCAAAATGGCGCGCGCTCATGTTCGATTTTTCCGCTAGTGCATCGACGGAGAGATCTGCTTCTGGGTGATCGTGAATCCAGGCAATCGTTTGCTCAAGCGCCCGTTCGCCGTCATCATCATTGGCAGGTAACAACGCACTAAATTGTGATTGACCCCCTGGTCTTTTCGCAAAGATCACCCAATTTCGTGCCACCGTGCGAGCGCTATTTGCACCCAGATCTTCTTCCACCAAGGCTAAAGCCAAATCCATACCTGCAGTGATCCCCGCCGAGGTATAGATGTTTTCATCCTTGGTAAATATGGCGTCGATATTAACCTTGAGATCTGGGTATTCGTTTTGTAAATCTTCAGCCCAGCGCCAATGGGTCGTCGCACGGCGCCCGTTAAGCAATCCTGCAGCAGCCAAAATAAATGCGCCGGTACAAACACTGGCCACCCGCCTCGCCTGGGGCCCCTCGCGCCGCAACCAATTGGTGATCGCATTACTTTGCTGAGCAGTTCTAAATGCTTCGCCACCGGCAACCAAAATCGTATCGATTGGTCGGCGTTTGTGCTTTGATAACCGCTTGGTTTGGATACATACCCCGCTGGGGTAGGTTTTGATGAGACCACCTTGGGGCGATACAACTTCGATTTCGTAACTTGAATTCGCCTCAGCGTCGAGTACGTTAGTCGCCGCGAAAATATCCAGAGGGCCCACCACGTCCAACGCATTGG
>JBCCFA010000486.1:0-3304 GCA_039029975.1 Pseudomonadota bacterium | reverse complement strand
TGGGATTACATGTTGAAAGGTCATGAAGCCTTCCCCAAACATAATACCTCGTTTGCGCCGTAACGCTTAGCCTATTTTCGACGCTAAAAGCAGCACCATGTCCTGGACTTTTGTTACACAACGAGTGCGCTTGATCCACTTGGGCTCAGGATTTCTATCCAATAGCCATCGGGATCTTTGATGAAGGCGAGTCCTTTCATTTTGCCGTCGTCCGGGCGCTTCACAAATTCAACGCCGTGTTGTTCAAACCATTCTGAAGCGGCGTAAACATCTGGTACCGAGATACCGATGTGCCCGAACCCTTGGGGGTCTGCATTACCGTCATGGTAGCCCTTGAAGTCTGGGTCTTTTTCTGTCCCCCAGTTGTGCGTGATTTCAACAAGAGCGGGACGCCCAAATACCCATTTGGCGCGTTCGGTGGGATCTTCAGGGATGGCTTCACCATCTTCGAGGTAACCCATAAAATAAAGCGAAAACTCCATGCTTTCAAAATCAAAACGTTGCAACAAAGTCATGCCGAGAATATCTCGATAAAACGGTACAGAGACCTCCGGGTCGCGTACTCGCAACATGGTTTGATTCATGACAAAGTTTTTTGTAGCCGTTTGGGTGTCCATCACTGTCCTCCCCCGAGATGAAAGCGAAATTTTAATAACGATTGGCAGATACTATCATGCTTCGGGCAAGCGGCTATTTGTGCTAGCGTTACGTTCGGATTGAACGAAATAATCGGAACTGCGACAAATGAAAATCGAAGGCGACTATCAGCTGGCGGCAGATGTGGAAACTGTGTGGCGCGATCTCAATGATCCAGAAATCTTGAATGACTGCATCCCGGGTTGCGAAGGCATTGAGCAGGTTGGCGATGCCGAATTCGAATGCGTCATCACAAACAAAATTGGCCCAGTTAAAGCAACTTTTAAAAGTATCTTGCGAATCACCGACTCCAAACCACCGCATTCGTATACTTTATCGGGTGAAGGCAAGGGCGGGCCGGCAGGTTTCGGCAAAGGGAGTGCCGACGTTGAATTAGAATCAAACGATGAGGGTACGCTGTTGAAATACCAAGCCGAGCTCACGGTAGGGGGGAAACTTGCGCAGATTGGCTCACGCTTGCTCTCGTCTACCACCAAAAAGCTCTCGGAAAAATTTTTCACCGCATTTTCTGAGCGATATTCAGAATAGGTCGAGTCCGCATTGTGCCGGATATCCTAAATTTAACCTTAACTCACGATGATGCAACGCACAAAGACCTTATTTTGTCGTCCTTAAGCTATCCTTTAGCGTAATAATCATCGAATATACTGAACCTACGACACGTTTGTAGCCTCTAACGATTAAACCCTTCACGAGGATGTGACGCAATTTTGAGCAGGATGCGGAGCGCAACTGGCAAGTCGAAATACCTAGATCTGCCGACGCATGAGTGAGAGTTTCTATGCATATTAAAAAGTACGATTTCAATTACGGCCGACGACATTTTATGGAGCAAGCCGCAAAGGGCGTTTTTGCCGCCGGGGTACTAATGCCTGTCTGGGATGCGGTGGCGGAGAATGGTGATCTGGCGGCAGCTTATCCAGATGAATTGTTATCGATTGAGGAATTCACCAAGGGCGCCATGAAACCTGGCGACATGGTTACCGCAGACAATGTCGATTTGATCCAAGACATCTTAGATCCAATTCGGTATCAACAGATCAAACAAATGGGGCGTCAAATCGAACTCGTCGAGACCATGACCGACATGACGCACCTAAGTCCAGTTCCCTACATTGAGGCGACTTTGCGCAACAGAGGACAGGCTACTTTTGACGACAAAGGTAATGTTTATACAAAGGATGGCCAACCGTGGATTGGCGGTAGCCCGTTTCCGGAACCTAAAGACGGGTTTGAATGTTTTGTGAATATCACCATGACCTGGGGTCGTCACGACATCTCTTTCTATCAAATTAAACAATACGAAATTAGCCCACAGGGCGAACAGACGTATTTTTACCAGCTCCACTGGGTTGAGTTTCAGCCGGTCGGGCGCGTCCAGATTGATCCGAAACCATACTGGCCGGGTCACGAAAACATGTTGCGATACCAAACTGTGTTTTGGACCTTACCGCAAGATATCGCGGGGACCTCGTTTCTAAACAGCTGGTATTATGATCAAAGCAAGATGCCCGGCTTAATCGGCTATTTGCCGCAATTCAAACGCGTGCGTAAATTCCCGGCGAGCCAACGTTTTGAGCCATTTATTCCGGGATCGACCTTATATCTATCCGATGCTTGGGCAGCCGGCGATCCGTACCTGACTTGGGGCAACTATAAAATCGTTGCACGTGGGCCATTCCTGGCTGGGGCTTCTCAGAACTGGACCGGCGAACACGAGAACTGGGAATACAGCACCCACGGTGGACCAAATGACATTTCTTTTTGGGACACCAAAGCCGAGTTAATGCCAGATGTGATCGTGGTTGAAGCGGAACCCACCGGATTTCCGCGCGCGCCAGTGTCGAAGAAACGCGTTTGGTTTGACGCGCGCACCATGTTGCCAATTAATATGGTGACCTACGATCGCCGCGGCGAACCATTCAAGTCATTTGATGGGTGTTATGGGCTGTATGACAACGGATCAAGAAAAGTGATGGACGGCAATTATCCATACTGGTCTTGGTGTAACGTGCATGCGCACGACATTCAAAGTAACCGCATCACGCGCTTAGAGCAGTGTCAGAAAGTCGGTAACTATGAAATGTCGGTTAATGACCCAGCGGTCTACGATAATTTCTTGACGAAATCTGCATTACGCCGTTTAGGCAAGTAGTTTTTCTTTAATGAGTAAAGGGCTGCTCTAGTGCAGCCCTTTGTTATTTTGGCATTGGAATCTCGGCGGCATTAGGCACAATGTAACCGCGCTGTACGGCCGGCCGCGAAGCAATTTCCAGATACCAGCGCTTCACTTCGTGGAATTCATTGAGATCGATACCTTGCCACTCGAATCGAGCAACCCAAGGCCAGGTGGCGATGTCGGCAATGGTGTAATCGACGCCGGCAATAAATTCTCTATCCGCTAATCGTTTGTCCAGTACGCCATAAAGTCTTATCGCTTCGTTAGCGTAGCGCGCTTTTGCATATGCGGACTTGTCTGGATTGATGTGGCAAATGGGCGGTGCCGGCCCAATGCTTGGCCAAGCGCATCACTTTGTACACTTCAATCCAGACAAGTCCGCATATGCAAAAGCGCGCTACGCTAACGAAGCGATAAGACTTTATGGCGTACTGGACAAACGATTAGCGGATAGAGAATTTATTGCCG
>JBCCFA010000485.1:0-3340 GCA_039029975.1 Pseudomonadota bacterium | reverse complement strand
CAACTGGCGACACCGGCACCGTTTGGTTTAAAACGGCCACGCCTTTCGAATATTTCAACGATACTGAAAAAACAGCCGAAGCGACCTCCCCTGACGGCACCATGACCACAGTTAACGATGTAGGTCACGTCGACGAGGACGGATTTTTGTATTTAACCGATCGCAAAACCTACATGATCATTTCTGGTGGCGTGAACATCTATCCGCAGGAATGTGAAGATCTGCTGATCTCGCATCCTAAAGTGGCCGATGCCGCGGTTTTTGGCGTGCCCAATGACGATCTCGGCGAGGAAGTTAAAGCCGTAGTACAAGCTATGCCAGGCAACGCAACGGATGAAAATCTCGAACAAGAGCTAATCGAATATTGTCATCAGCACTTATCCAGACAAAAGTGCCCGCGCAGCGTCGATTTTCAAGACGAGTTACCACGCCTGCCCACCGGCAAACTATACAAACGACTGTTGCGCGATAAGTATTGGGGAGAAAGTAAAAACAAAATTGTCTAGCGCTAAAGTCTATTCAATAGCCGCCGCTATTGGGCTCATGAAAAGCAATTCTCAGCCCGCTAACAAAAAAAATAAGCGGAACTATTACCGGGTATTATTCGTGCAACCGGATGCGCCTATGGAAATTATCCAGGCCAGCTACCGCACAATCATGCAAAAGCTCAAGGCGCATCCTGACCTTGGCGGCGATACATGGAATGCGTCGGTTATTAACGAGGCCTATCAAACGCTCACCGACCACGAAAAACGAATTCAGTACGATAACATGCTGTTTAAAGAAATCGACATCGATGACATTCGCTTTCAATCGAAAGCACAACGCTATAAGAAAAACCAAGAAGCCGCAGAAGAACCCGTTGACCTTGGCGCCACTTGGCAGGAATTTAGGCCTTTTTCGGTGTAAGAAGATGAATCACGCGCAGGTCAGTCTCGACCCGCGCGTGCATAGCCGAACTTAAGGAGCCAACGCTTCCAACGCCGCGAAATCAACGCCCGGCGAGCCATCAGCCTTCACAGGCTGTACAACCACTTGATCTGCGCCGTTATCAAAATATTTTTGCAGCTTGGCTTTAATAGATGCCGCGTCGCCCCACATCACCATGGCATCCATGAGCCTGTCGCTACCGCCATCTTTCAAATCGTCTTCGTTGAATCCCAGACGGAACCAGTTATTAAAGTAGTTAGGTAACGGCAAATATAATTCCAAAGCCGCTCGAGCCGCTTTTCTAGCCTGTTCCGGGTCTTCACATAGACAAATTTTTTGCTCGCAAATCACCGCGCCACCTTTCGGCGAATTTTGTTTGCTAGCCGTCGCCTGCTCGGGTGTGATGTTGTAGGGGAACGAGCCCTGCGTTCGCTCGTCTGCGAGTTGCGTCATCTTCGGCCCCAAGGCCGCAAGTACCACCTGTTTTACTTCCGGGGTGCTGCCTAAGCCTTCCCAGGTCTGATCCATCGCGTCTAGGTAAGCACGCATGGTAGTCACAGGCTTTTTGTATTCGTGGCCACGAAGATCTGAGACCAACGGGGCATGAGACACACCCAAACCGAGGACAAATCGGCCGTCATAAAGGTTGTTTAAGGTGTTCAAACCCATGGCCGAAGCAGCTGGGTCGCGGGCATAGATATTGGCAATACCGCTGCCGACTTGTAGCGTCTTAGTTTGCCCCAGTAGGTAGCCGCCTATGCCAAAGGCTTCATAACCAAACGCTTCTGGATACCAGAGTGTTGAATAGCCCATTTCTTCAACCCGGGCGGCGAGTTCCGCCCCGCCTTTTGCATCTAGTGAGTCGGTGAAATAAAAAACGCCCATCTTGCCGAATTGCATGGAAATTCTCCCCGTTCGTAAAATTGTTAGTAATAATATGTGGGGGTAAGAATAACGTTTCTTACCAGCCTGGCATAGGAGTAAATAATGCAAGTTGGCCAAAGAAAATTGGGGCTTTCATTATTTTTAAATTCCTATAGTATTTTAGGCTCCGCAACTATTTGAAGGAGGTGATCTAATGTCTAGTGAGATAAATCTGGTATCTAATCAACCGAGTGGTCTCAATTGGATAATGGAGGAACCTTCGGAGTCCAAATAAAGACTACTGAAGATCGCAAGATCTCGAGGTTGGAAGATTTCAATCTCACGGGGGGCCGCTGATGCGGCCCTTCTTATTTTGTGCAAAGTACACCCTCCACCAAGCGACCCTAAAGAAAAAGCATGTTCGATATGCAACAGCGAGTTCAGCAAATTGCTGGACAGGAAACCTACTCCCAGCATTTAGGGATAGAAATCGATTTCGTTGAGCAAGACCACGTTCGTTTGCGTCTTCCTTATCAGCGATTTCTAGGTGCAGAACGTATTCACGGCGGCGCGATCAGTTCACTGGTTGACCTAGCCGGCACCTGCGCGTGCTGGGCGCACCCCGATCTAACTTCACAACACCTCGGCGCCACACTTGGCTTCTCGCTCAACTTTTTAAGTCTCGTTCGGCAAATCGATCTTGTCGCTGACGCACGTGTTCGTCGCCGTGGGGGTTCGATTTGCGTAGCCGATATATCGGTTCTCGCCGATCAACAGGAAGTAGCGATCTCACAACTTACTTACAAGCTTAATCCGCCATCCGCAAAACCCTAATGACTACCGGCAAACGCCATTTGCTGGGTGATTTTCTTTTTTACCTGCAGCTGATATTCGCCTTGTCTATGGGGATTTCCCAAGCCTGGACAATGCTCCACTCTACCGAGGGTATTATCGTCACGTGGTTTATGTTCTGGGGTATCTTTCTGGCGATTAATCTCACCTTATCGATTCAGGCGCACAAGACCCAACCCAGCCGAATCACAAAACAAACGGTGATTGTGTACGCCACCTGGACTGTGGTGATGACCTTAGATACGGTCATTTACCTGTGGAAAACCCCTGGCACCTGGAAAGACGTAGATACCCTAACCACCATCTTGGCGTTGCTTGGTATTGCGCTTACCCTGGTTGTCGGAAAGCTAAAGAATTTGCCGCCGTTGGATCCCATTATTCGTGGCTATCTTGCGCTTATCTTCAAAGCAATGCCCCAACTAACCTTGGCATACAGCATCTGGCTTGACGGTGGCGATGGGCTATCAAGGGTAGCGGTCATTGTTGGGCACATCACGATCTGCTCCAGGATCGCTCAGATTTTTTTATCGTTGCGAGAAGCAAGCTGGGATCGCAACCGAATCGGCTCGGCTATCAGCGAGATCGGTAATGAAGTCAGCCTCATCGTTTTAACAGTCGTGTGGTTAATTCGTTGAGTCCGCCCCCCGAACCCGTAGCGGCCCGACGGGCGGTGCGAAGGTAGAGCCTCTATAAT
>JBCCFA010000484.1:0-3346 GCA_039029975.1 Pseudomonadota bacterium | reverse complement strand
GGTTCGGATAACTTAACCGCTTGCGAAACCAAATTTCTCAGATCGTTAATGTCGAGCGGCTTGTTGACGAAATCGAATGCGCCGGCTTTAAGCGCCTGGATGGCAAGCTCCATATTTCCGTGAGCCGTGATTACGGCGACAGGAAGCTTGGCGTGCTCTTGTTGAATATGCTCTACGATCTGCAAGCCGTCGCCATCTGGTAAGCGCATATCGGTTAGGCACAAATCAAACGATTGCTCAGCCAAAATCGATTTGCCTTGGGTCACGGTAGCAGCCGTCGTACAGTCGATATCCATACGGCCAAGCGTAATAGAAAGAAGCTCCCGAATATCCGGTTCGTCATCGATTACTAAGGCGGAGTGTTTAGCCATATTTAATCTCTGTTCTGGGTTTGCCGCTTCTAGGCGTTCAACTGTTGACGATCAGGATGCGCAAAATAAATGCGAAAGCAACAACCGGTAGGATCGTTTTTTATTAACGTGAGCGAAGCCTGATTAGATTCGCAAAGTTCTCGCGCGAGATATAAGCCCAAGCCAGTGCCTTTCGTCTCACCCGTGTAAAACGGTTCGAACGCCTGTTCCGCTGTTTCTTCGTCCATGCCCGACCCTGAATCCCCGATATCCAAGTACGGCCTAGAGGTCGTGGGTACGATCCCACAGTCAAAGTGTAGAAGAGGATTTCGCTGACTGTAACGGAGCCCGTTTTCGCAGAGATTCCACAACACCTGATGGAGCTGGCCCTTATCGATTTGTACGACGATATCCTCGTGATCGTTTGTGAACAAGATCTCGCGACCAGAGAACCCTTTCCGCTCTGACAGCTCTTCAATAAATCGATTCACCCAAGGCAATAGCGCGAAGCTCTCTCCTATTGTGGAATTTCGTTTACCGATACTCAAGACGTTTTCAATGATGCGATTCATCCGCGCCGAGTTTTCCGCAATGATTTCCGTCAATCGCTGGTCTTGATCGTGCATATCGGGAGATTCCGATAGTAACTGTCCGGCATGACTAATTGCGCCGAGTGGATTTCTGATCTCGTGCGCGATGCTCGCGGTCAAACGCCCTAGCGAGGCAAGTTTAAGCTGCTGCGCCCGCTGCTGCATTTCGGCCGCGTCTTCTAAAAAGACTAGGGTGCCGCCGTCAGCCAAGCCAGTGAAAGACGCCACCACCGATTGCCCTTGCTCGCCCGTGTCAACGGGATTTTTAGAATTGATCTCGTTAACCACCCAGCTCCGGTAAGCGGCGCTTATCGGTTTCGATACATCGGCCAACTTATTCTCGTATCCCCCAGGCGCAACGCCGACCATGGTTTGTGCAGCATCGTTCATATGGACAACCGAACTGGCATCATCAAGCACTAGAATCCCTGATCGCATTCGTTGCACGATATACTCGTTTAGCCGCGATAAATTCTCGATGTCGACAGCGCGCTCGGCCGCAAGCACTTCGCTGCGCCTGGCCTGCTCTGCCAACACTGTCGCGAGAATAGCGGAGCCAAACAATGCGGCACCTAAAAGTCCGGACGCCGTATAGCTTGCCACCGGATAGTCCATAAATTGGACGCCGTAGGATGTTTCCGCAAGTACGGCAATCGTTGCCAACGCGGCAAACAGTATGGGTAAAACGCCTCGGATCAGGAGGCATGCGCCCGCGACAGAAATGATTAACAAAATGCCAAAACCGCCGCCGATCCCACCGCTTGCGTGAATAATTAGCGTAAAAACGACAATATCAACAACTACTGCTGCGTAGACTTGGTAGCGGTAGTGCCCCCAGCGGACAACAAGCGCAATTTGTGACATCGTTGCACCAACGATGAAGACTGCGGCAACCGCGCCAAATTGTCGAACGTCAAACGAAGTCAAATTTGGCGGCAACTTGCCTGTTAAAGCGAGGCCAAAAAAGAGTACCGCGACCGTGATCCGGTACCAGTTGAAGTACCATAACGCGCGCCAAGAATGATCCGGCGCTTCCGCAGGCGTGCCGACCAGCGCTTGCGAAAAGTCTTTTGCCGAAGTCATCGATTATCTTGACATCGCTGAGCGCAGCGATATTCTCCCGCAGCGTCGGCTGCGGCTTCGTTTTCCGGCAGGTAGAGCCCGCAAATTACGCATTTGACCATTTTGTCATTGGGTTTTTGCTTCACTTTACGTTGAATGCCACCATGTCGCTTTGATACCGCCCATACGACCAAAATGACCAACGCCGTGAAGAGCAACTTAAGTAGCACTCAAACGCTTTCCCATGTTTCCGAACAATGAATCATTCAATATCTGTGACGAATTCGCTATAGTTTATTATTAACGAGCTGATGAAGACTAAGATGTCGTGATGCGGATAGTTGCACCAATTCCCCACTACGGGCCTAACTGGCTTCGGCATCTACTCTAAGACCCGTCGCGCACCAGCCTTCCAACTAAAACGACATTGTCGCTACAAAGTTAGAGTGTAGCGCGGACGTCGCAAAAATGGAGTCGCCGGCCCGCGGAGTGGCGCAGTTATAAATGGGGAAAGCGATTGTTTTACGACGCTTTCAGCCATATTTTCCTTAATTAGAGGTTTGAAGGTGAAGTCATGAATCTCCACGAATATCAATCAAAGTCTCTGTTCAACGACTACGGTATCCCAATTCTGCCTGGGTTGCCGGCCGATTCCGTTGAAAAAGCTAAAGCAAATGCAGAATCGCTGGGCGGCAACGCCTGGTTAGTAAAAGCGCAAGTCCATGCGGGAGGCCGTGGTAAGGCCGGCGGCGTCAAATTTGCGAAATCGGTCGAGGAAGTTGGCGAAGCCGCAGGCGCCCTTTTGGGCACTCAGCTCATCACCAAACAATCAGCGCCCGATGGTCAACCGGTGAACATCATCTTGGTCGATTCGGCCGCGGAAATCGCCCACGAGCTTTATCTCGGTGCGGTTGTGGATCGCGGTAGCCGCACTATCACCTTTATGGCCTCTCGTGCCGGCGGGATGGATATCGAAGAAGTAGCGGCTGAAACGCCCGAGAAAATTGTGACCGTTAGCGTAGACCCCGTACTGGGATTGCAAAACTATCAGTGTCGTCAGATGGGATTCTTTCTCGACATGAATAGCGACCAAATTAAGCAACTCGGTAAAATTCTCCACGGACTGTATCGGCTTTTCACGGAAAAAGACCTGAGCCTCGTTGAGATTAACCCTTTGGCCATTCTGGGAAAGATTACACGCCACCGGAGCATAAAGTCATTCATGTTGATTTGAGCTTTGATATCCATGATAACAAAACCATCGTAACGGCGGTCACACAATTCACAAACAGCAATCAAAACGATGCCCCGTTATTTTTGGAAGGCGAAAACCTAAAACTCGTT
>JBCCFA010000483.1:0-3355 GCA_039029975.1 Pseudomonadota bacterium | reverse complement strand
GCGATTTTTTCGGCAAAAGTTTGCGGGGAATTGCGATCCGCCTCGCTCGATAACAATCGTTCAAGTTTCGCGAAGGTGCCGCGGCGATTAAACCACAAAAGCGCGCTTACCAAGAAAGACGTTCCCTCTATCTGAAAAAATTTTTCCTGATGATCGAAATCATGAGGGTGACAATACAGCCACCGCGATTCATCGCGGCGATCTTGCTTTAGAAACATTTTGATTACCCACGTAGGCAGATAGCGCAAATAGATCCCGCCTAAATAGGGCAAGTTAATAGGTCCGACTGACGCAACCGCCGCCGGAATCTCTAGGAGTTCGTTTGGCCAGCGAAAAGGGTTTCGTGGCGCACCCGGATAGCCATTGATCGGATTAGCTACCGGCATAACGCTTGAAGAATACTTAAAGCCGAGTGACTTTATGGCATCAACAGCCCACCCTGATTGAGGCGTTAAAGAGAAAGCAGGTGCGCGATAACCACTGAGTGCCTGCCCGATAAGATCGGCAATATACTCAATATCGCGCCTGGACTGCGCGAGAAAATTATCGTGATTATCTTTGGTTAGATGCAAATGTTGCGCGGAGTGATAAGCAATCTCATGACCCGCTTCAGCAATCTCTTGAATGAGTCGCGGCTCTTCACGGGCGAGCCGCCCCAACACAAAGAAAGTCGCCCGCATGCCGCGCTCATCTAAGAACGTCATTAACCGTCGGGCAATTTCTGGGTAGCGCTTTGGAAAACTCGGATCGGGTCGATGGTCTTCCAAATCCACCGTGAAGGTTAGCGACGAGTTTTCCACGCCTATTTAGGCCCGCGAATATTTTTGGCGAAAATATCGTTGGAAAAATGCGTTGGGCAAATATCGCATTGCAGAATCACGCGCAACGTAAAGCGCCTTGCTACGAGGGATATACCATTTGGCAGCCATCCGGGTCGCGGGTTGAATTTCGGCCACTACTGGTCGCAACGTTTGATCATAAATTGCAAAGGCTCGCGCTTTGTCGTGCTCTACTAAAGCCTCGGCTAGACAACAGGCGCCCCAGAAAGCTGTCGAGGCCCCTTGGCCAGATAATAAAGTTAGACAATACGCCGCGTCACCTAATAACACGACGTTATTTTGATACCATTGCTTAATATCGATCTGGATCAAAGGATCCATGTAGACAGGATAGTCGTTTGGAAATTCGTTAATTACCTGATCAACCAGTTGTGGCGCCCCACGATAATAGTCTCGCAGTTCTTGGCTACGCGCTTGTGGCGGCGGCGCCTCCAACTTATCGGATTGCCAGATAAACAAACAAGCCAAATCATCACGTCGCGTGGTGTAAACACACATATAACGGGTTTGTTCCATGTGGTTTTCAAATCGCGCTTTTAAACCGATCACATTTGGCAAGCGGTACGCAGCGGAAAACAAGCCCAAGAATCGTCGCTCAACGTGAGAGTCAGGAAAAACTAGATTGCGCGTATTGGAATGAATACCGTCGGCGCCAATCACGACATCGTAAGTTTCCTGTCGCCCATCTTCGAAAGCGACTTCAGCATGATCTTTCGATTGGTCTATATTTGCAATCGAAGAATCAAGACGAATCTCAACGAGATCCTTGGCCTCCTCATAAAGGATATCTTCAAGGTCGTCGCGCATAATTTGCACAACGTCTACCCCACGAAAAAGATCGCGAAAATCGAGAGTAAGCATCGCCTTACCTCGGCGATCGTGATAACTCGATTCTTTTATGCCGGAATATTTTTCAGAAATCTTGTCATAGAGATTCAATCGCTTGGCGTAGTGATAAGAAGCGTGAGACAGAGAAACAATATACCCATCAGCGCGAATCGTCGGCGCTTTTTCGATCACTACCGGATTAAAACCGTGCTTCGCCAACCAGATTGCGCTGGTTAACCCTGCAACGCCGGCACCAGAAATAAGAATTTTGCTATCTTTTCGCATACAACAATTGATTAAACAGACCTAAATACAAGAACGTGCTAGGAAACCCCACTCGGCGGTTTAGACAGCACGCAAATATTCGACGCACCAAAGAACTTCGCCCCCCAACCGCCGCGTTTCTCGCTCACCCAGCGCATCGGCGGAAACGACACCGCACAATATTCAGCAACCAAGGTAAACGGTTGCGCGTATTCGATTACATTATCTATCGAGTGGTTTTCATACGGGAACAACGGGCCGCGATTCACTGCAGACACCATTTTAGCAAGGAATAAGGCCGCCCGATGAATATGTGCCTCCCCATTGCGCCAAATCAATATTACGCGCCCGTTCGGGCTTAGCACACGCGCAGCCTCAGCCAGCAACCTAATCACTGATGCTTGTGGCTGTTGATTAAAGAACTGGCAGCACACGAGTTCATCAATGCTATTGGAGACGTAGGGTAACTCAAACGCGTCTCCGCGCGTGACCGCCAGCCCGTTCATTTGCGCATCAGCGCAAGCGTGTTCATTAAAATCTATTCCAGCAACCAGCTCACGGCACTGTCGCAACGGACTCACCATCAATCCACTGCCACAGCCGACATCTAAAACTACTTGTGCACTGGGATTCATTAATGAAAAAAGAATTTCCTGCTCTCGCAAAAAATACCCGTGCCATAAGTATCCATTCGCACGAGAGTTCCCGCTCCCATGTTTGGCTCGCAAATTTTCATAAAGCGAATTTACTTCGGTATCCGCCTTGGGCGAACTTTCAGTCATGCGCGGCGACCATTGTGCTTTTAGGAGCAAGGATTTCAAAGTAGGCCAACAAGAGTATTGCGAACACGCTCGGTCCGAGAAGCAATGCCAAACGGATCGCGATCGCTAGGCTGGCGCCTGCTGCCGTTGTATAGCCAAGCCACTTAAAACTACCAAGCAGCATCAATTCTGCTACGCCAGCCCCACCAATGGTTTGCAAAGGGACTAAAGCGGCCAAGTTATAGGCAATGCCAACACCGAATGCGCTGATTAATGACAGCGAGGGCAGAACGGCGAGTACGACGCACGCGATGCCGCCGAGAATTATTGCCCATTTCAATAGGGTGAGGAATATAAGATTACATGTAATCCGAAAATTTAGATGATACCTAACACTCCCCCGAGCCTGGATCAGTAGCTGCAAGATGTTTTTAATCCATTTCCGCGACCGCCAGGGAATGAGTAAACGCGCAACGATAGCAATTATTTCTTCGAGATAAATCACGCTAATTAGCAAACCAATCAACACCAAACCAGACATTGCTAGCACCGGGGCAGCCCGTTCCGTCGAGTAAGCTTGTACACAGATAACGCAACCCAGAGTTCCTAACACCAGAACGTCAAAAATCCGCTGGAGCAGCAAATTGATCGTCGCTTCTCCGG
>JBCCFA010000482.1:0-3360 GCA_039029975.1 Pseudomonadota bacterium | reverse complement strand
CGCCCCCTACTTCGAGGGTGATTTCGGGAATGTCCTCGGGGAGTTCGCCCGCGCCAAACTGCCGCCCAAACGCAAGCTCCGCGTCATTGGCGGCTTTTTCTGAATGGAATCGCGTAACAATTTCCTTGGCCAAGGCGACCTTTGCGTCCTTCGGATTTCGTCCTCCAGATATTTCTTCACGAAGCGTCTTTATCTCATCAATAGATTGAAAGCTAAGATACTTGTAGTAATCCCACATCAAATCATCTGAAATTGACATCAACTTGCCAAACATCTCACCTGCTGGTTCATTAATTCCGACATAATTATTGAGAGACTTAGACATTTTGTCGCCCCCACCTAAGCCTTCCAGGAGCGGCATTGTCAAAACAATTTGCGGGGTCTGTCCATATGATTCTTGCAGTTGGCGCCCGACCAGCAAATTAAACTTCTGATCGTTCCCACCCAGCTCAACATCAGCTTGCAAGGCAACCGAATCAAAACCCTGGACGAGCGGATAGAGAAATTCATGGATGGCGATTGCTTGCCCGCCTTTGTAGCGCTTAGAGAAATCATCGCGTTCGAGCATTCGCGCCACAGTATGGCGCGACGCCAATCTCACCAACTCCGCGGCATCCATTTTGCCCATCCATTCAGAATTGAACGCGACGGTTGTGCGTTCGCGATCTAGAATTTTAAAGACCTGGGCACGATAAGTTTCCGCGTTCGCTTGAATGTCTTCTTCGCTCAATGGGGGACGCGTCACATTTTTCCCCGTGGGATCTCCAATCATGCCAGTGAAATCACCGATCAAAAATACAACCTTGTGACCAAGATCTTGGAACTGGCGCATCTTGTTCAGTAATACTGTGTGTCCCAGATGAAGATCAGGCGCAGTTGGATCGAAACCCGCCTTGATTGTTAGAGGACGAGCCAATTTGAGTTTTTCATGCAGTTCCGCTTCAACCAAAATATCTGTGGCGCCGCGGCTGATGATTTCTAGCTGCTCATCCATCCTTCAACAGACCTCTCCAGGGTTTCGTTGGTTTACCGATATAGACTTTCAGGTTACCACAAGAAACGAAGCTAACACATTGACCCGATTGAAAATGCACGGTATTTTACTGCACAGCAAAAACAAAGGGTTAGACGTGCCTTATAAATCCGGGGTCAGGTACGACTACAACGTTGCTTGGGGAACTGCGACGAAGAAAAACAGACGCCGCAAATGGCTGATGCGCGGTGGTTTGTGCCTTGTTGCGCTGTTCGCCTTATCCACCTTACCCATAAAATTTCCTTTCCAGAAAAAAGCGGACGAAACTAACTCTGTCGTGGTCGCCATTCCCGGTGTCAGGTCTACGACCACACACATCCCAAACTCAGAACATCGCTTGCCATTCGAACCGGCGGTACCGCAATCAAACGTGGACGAACTCGCAACCGAGCCCGTTGAAAAAATCCCACCGTTAAAAACAGAAGATATATGGCGTACGCTAACGGTTTCCCCTGGCGATAACCTTTCCTTAATTTTTTCCCGCGAAGGTTTATCCAAACGCGACCTACATACAGTTCTCCAGCTCGGCGGTGCCGCAAAAAATCTCACGCGCATTAAACCTGGCCAGATAATTCGAGTAAGAGCTGATGACAATGGGCACATCATTGAGCTTGTTCAAGAAGTAGATTACCTCACGTCCTTGCACATCGAATCATCTGACAATAGTTACGTTGCGGAACTCGTCGAGATTGAACCAGTAATTCGAACACGCACCGCCGTCGCAACCATAGAAAACTCACTTTACTTAGCAGGCCAAACGGCACGGCTTAGCGATCGAACAATCATGGCGTTGACGGAAATATTCGGTTGGGATGTCGATTTTGTATTGGATATTCGTCGAGGTGACCGTTTCAGCTTGATTTTTGAAGAAATCTACAAAGACAACGAGAAAATCCGCGAAGGCCGAATTCTGGCGGCAGATTTTGTTAATCAAAATCGGCAGCTTAGAGCCGTGTACTACGAGCACGACGATGGTCATCATGGCTACTACACGGACCAAGGCAAAGCGATGCGACGGGCTTTTCTGAGAACGCCGGTAAACTTTTCACGCATCAGCTCGAAGTTCAATTTGAAGCGCAAACATCCTGTTCTGAATAAAATTCGTGCGCATAAGGGCGTCGATTACGCGGCACCGCATGGAACGCCGATTCGAGCGACGGCGAATGGCAAAATCCAGTTTGTTGGTACAAAAGGTGGGTACGGCAAAACGGTAATCATGCAACATGGCGATAAATACAGCACTTTGTACGCGCATCTATCGCGGTTTGGCAGTGGCGTCAAACGTGGCAAACGAGTTGAACAAGGTCAGACGATCGGCTTCGTAGGCAAAACAGGGCTGGCCACCGGACCGCACCTACACTATGAGTTCCGCGTTAACGGTGTGCACAGAAATCCACTCACCGTAGATCTACCCCAAGCTTTACCTATCGAGCGCAAATACCTTGACGACTTCAAACGAAAGTCGGCGCCGCTAATTGCAGAACTAGAAGCCTTGGAAACGAAACACGCTGACCCGCGCTACCTTGCAAGCACGGAAGAAAACAAAGCAGACACTGCAAACTAACTCGCTATACGTCAATGACAACGCCAACAGCTTGGCATTCAAGTCACTTAAATTCAATCCAATCGCCCAGGCGTTTTCGAAGTTGCGAACGCTACAATCACGATAATTTCCAATGCATATCGGCTTGGCAACTCAAGGTAAGTTATTAAATGGGCCTTTATGTTGGACTAATGTCAGGAACTAGCATCGATAGCATTGATGCCGCGCTCATCGAGATAGAAGCAAATGAAATTTCGACAGTTGCGTCTCTCTGCGTTCCCTATTCTGAAACTTTGCAGCATAAACTCAAGGAGGCGATTCATCCCAAATTCAAAATTTCGCTCCATGATTTCGCGTCTTTGAACATTCAAGTCGGTGAAGCATTCGCAAATGCCTGTATCGAGTTGCTTGACCACGCTAAGGTCAATCACAAAGAGGTATCCGCGATCGGATCTCACGGTCAAACCTTACGCCACAGCCCGAACAGCGCGCCACCTTACACCCTGCAAATTGGAGACGGCGCGACCATCGCCGCGCGTACCAATATAAACACGGTAGTTGATTTTCGTAGCGCGGATTTGGCCATGGGTGGCGAAGGCGCGCCCTTGGTTCCCGCATTTCACGAAAGCATTTTTCGAAGCGCGCAAGAAAACCGCGTGATCCTCAACATCGGCGGTATTGCGAATATCAGCGAACTACCTAAGGATTTAGGAAAAGATATTAGCGGTTTCGATACCGGCCCTGGGAATTGTCTGTTGGACGATTGGATTCAGCAGTGCCGAGG
>JBCCFA010000481.1:0-3369 GCA_039029975.1 Pseudomonadota bacterium | reverse complement strand
TTTCAGGGACGGATTCCATGAATAATCTGCTAGCACGTTATGTTTTTCTAGCACGTAATGTTTTTTATGTGTAAACAGGGCTATTTTTCTTACCAACCGTTTGGGCTGACATCCTAGCCTTCGATTCGACCAGTCGCCCAATGTCTTACCGCCGCTACTTGGGTTCGAACCAGACGCGACTTTACCTACGTTTGATCGTAATCCTGGCACGCTGAATTCGGCGACGTATTCTTGGCTATCGACTGTGAATATTAGCAGTCAGGCAATCAAGGGGTTCGACTTTAACAATTAATCTTTCGATGATGGAAGCATTACTGCGACTTGGAATGTGAGCTTCGTGGTGCCATACGATTTTGCACCAGTGCCTGCTCCGGGCGCGCTGGTGCTAATTGCATTGCCGCTAGCGTGGCTTGGCATGCTGCGCAGACCTTTTGTTAAATAAATGGCGAATCGGCGCAGCTTTTTAATATAAAAGTTACCGGGTTTTGGAAGAAGAAACGGTCGCTGCCGCTCTCGCGGTGAGGGGTTATTTCACCAGCGATGTAAGTGATGGGCGTTCCGCGTATAAGACACGAAAAAAACGCAAGGTGTTTTTTAATTCGGTTGGAGTATTCCTTGTGCAATATGGAGGGTTCTTTCGGGACGCAACTAGGCTGCTCCCGGCAATAACTAGTGAACTAACAAGTAGACCAAGAGTTGTTCAGATATTTTACAAAAAAACTCTACCGCGGCGTCTGGCAAAAACACCGAAGCCGCCCAGTGCGCTCAACATTAAAGGTAGGGCGGCCGGAACCGGTATCGGGGTCACAGCGTTCACATCGAAGACGGCGGTTGCACCATTCAGCGGCATTGGTGGTACACCCGCTGATTGTCGATCGCCTCCAAAGTATGTCAGCAAAAGATTGTAAAGATTGCCTGAATCATTGGCGCGAATCGCAAATGCAATACTATTCGCGGCTAGGTCTCGCGGCCGATTACCATCGAGCCGGTCGGTGAACTCGCCACCAATCCTATTTTGATTTCCGAACACCGCCGATTCGGCATTACCAATGGCGAAGACGCCCCCCGTCAAAGAAATCGGTCCGCTACCATCAACCTGACGGGCAAGTAGCACACCAGTTTCAAGTTCCGCTGAGTATCCGTTGCCAGCATCCAGTGTTACCGTGGCTGCTTGGGCAGTGAGTGAAGCCATAGCCCCAAGAACGAGACCGCTAATCACCTTTAGTAAATTCATTTTAAGAACCTCCTGACCCTGCTTGTTCCCGATTAAGGGCGCATTATTATTTGACATTTTAGGCCAATCCTATCCCAAATGATAATTATTCTCAAAAAGATGCTACCGCGGCATTCTGTTGGAGGGGACACTGCGCAGTTTTCCACTTTACGACAACTTTGCACTTAATCTCGCTGGGTAATTAGCCGGGCCCCGGAAAGTTCATCGTGCGAAAATGCACGCCCCTCACGTTAGTATCCGCTAGCAAGTTACGCATCCAAGGGAAAAATGATCCTTCTGCATCGCTCGATGCAGTCAATGGCTACTACGTTTAGCCCGCCTTACCCAGCGAACAAAGTAGACGTAAACCTAATGAAAACGTCGTTTATCCACTATTTGTGTCTATCTTTTGGTTTTCTTTGGCTTTTTTCCACCTCGATCAGCTACGATAACGACGAAATCGAATGATAGGAGGTGTACACGATGAAATTACTTAGCTCTTTGGGTCCAAATCCCCGCGGAATACGCATGTTTATGTTGGAAAAGAATATTTCTTTGCCCACCGAAGAAGTCGACATCATTAACGGCGCCAACCGCTCCGGCGAGTACGCAGAAAAAAATCCCGGTGCTCAGATGCCTTCTCTTGAGTTAGACGATGGCACTGTGATTGCCGAAACCGTACCGGTCTATGAATATCTTGAAGAGAAATTCCCCACGCCGGCACTCATCGGGTCGAATTCGGAAGACCGAGCTGAAGCTAGGATGTGGCAGCGCCGTATTGAGCTAAAAATTACCGAGCATATCTACTGTGCGTTTCGTTATGGCCCGGGGCTCGAAATGTATCAGGCTCGCCAAACTTGTTTCCCCGATATGTTTGACGGATTGAAAGGCCAAATTAGAATCGGCGTTGAGTGGCTTAACGGCTTGATGAATGAACGCGAGTACCTTTGTGGTGATCGATTTACCTTTGCGGATATCATCCTTTTTGCGGCGCTAGATTTTTCGTACGGTGTTGATTTAGGACCAGAGGAGTCCGCTTCAAACATTATTCGATGGTTTGAAAGTGTGAACGCGCGGCCGACAGCAAAAGCGAGTTTGCATGAAGGTGGCACCGCGGCGGGCTTTCGCGGCGTCTAAGTGCATCACGCTGCAGGGGACACTGCGCAGTTTTCCAGTTGATTTTTCACTAGCGTAGAAAAGACCGCATCACGCGTTAGAATTCCAGCCAATCAAAATGCCTACCCTACTAGAATTTCGAACCGAAGGTGTATTTATCTGGAACTATGGGGTACTTACCGGGCGAGAAATATTGGCCTCTAATCGGGCCATTTATGACTATCAATTCGAAGGTGACTTCATCTACCAAATTGCCATGAACGGCCAGCTCGAGGAATTCGCGGCTGAGCCCGAAGATATGCGAAAGCTCGCAGAAATGGACCGCGCTTATGTTGGTCACGCTGCGCAGATTGGTATCGTAGTTGCGGAAAGTGATTATCTATTTGGTATGTGTCGTATGTGGAATCAACAAGCGGAGACCGATTCCTTTCATGCGACAGTCGTTAGACACGTTCGCGACGCGCAATCGTTGTTGAAAGCGCGTGGCATTGAGGTTGGAAGTTTTGAGTACCCGCCGTTGCCGCCGAAAGCTGATAATAAGACGGTGTTTTACGATCATGCGATTCGCGAGAACGCCGTTTAATCTGAAACTCGAGCGCGATATGGAATTAGATATTAGTGTCGAAGGAAAACAACGACATCTAGTTGCTATAATCCGGTGGGAAAATTAATTACCCGGAATGTTTGCTGCAACGTCCTCGCTCCACAGCACAAAGAAACGATCACCGATAACCGCCGCGTGGCCATATTCTGTTGCTAGACGAGACAAAAATTGATTGCTCATCCTGCGCGAAAATGCGGGATGGATATTGAATACAATTATGTCGACTTCTGCTTTGCGTAGTTCTTTTCCTAGTTGATCCTCGAAAGTTTCTGCACCCTTCGAATATTCGGGTTCAAATATGTCATACAACGCAGGATGCCAGTACGAGCTTCCTGCAATTACTGGAATTTCAGGTGCATCGGGTCCAGCGTAAAGCTTATGATTCCCAGCACCTAATTTCGATAACAGATGACTAAGCGCCGAGTAATCGTCGGTT
>JBCCFA010000480.1:0-3381 GCA_039029975.1 Pseudomonadota bacterium | reverse complement strand
CAAGCGGTGGTGCAGTTTCGTCAAAATAGAGTTCGGAATAGCATTCGTCAGCTACAATCACAAAATCGTATTTGTTTGCTAACTCGAAGAGTCTGCGGTAATCATCCGAGTTGATTATTTCGCCAGATGGATTACCTGGCGAACAAACGTAAACCAACTGGCAGTTGTTCCAGGTTTCTGCAGCAATGGAGTCGAAGTCGTAGCGTGTATTGGCCGTCAAATAAATCGGTTCAGCACCCGCAAGCAGTGCTGCGCCTTCGTAAATTTGATAGAAAGGATTCGGCATGACGACGGCGGCGTTTGATTTGGAGCGGTCAACAATCGTTTGCGCAATCGCAAAAAGTGCCTCACGTGTGCCGTTAACGGGTAGCACCTGTTTATCGGGATCAATTGCTGATTCCGGCAATTCGAATCGCTGTGTTAACCATCCTGCTATTGTCGAGCGGAGCGCATCACTTCCACGCGTGGAAGGATACTTGCCAGTGCCGTCGATGGCGTCCACGAGCGCTTGTTGGATAAAACTCGGAGTCGGGTGTTGCGGCTCACCGATCGACAAATTCACGAGCGCTTTATTGGCCGGTTCAACCGATGAATATAGCGCGCGCAAGCGTTCGAACGGGTAGGCTTGCAATGAAGAAAAACCGGGGTTCACGTGTCTATGATAATTTGGGGCGTGCGAAAGTTATTGGCTCGGCGGGCGAGACACCTAACGCAAATTTCCCAGTATAAGTTTTTGTAGCGAATTATGATAAGCGGCTAGCTTAGACGGCAGCGAGAAGCTCTGCAATAAGCGCTCTTTTTCGGTTGGTGCCTCTCGATTAATTCTGCAATTGTTGTATCCTTTGCGGCCTTTTTACTTAGTGGTGAGATCCATGCCTCATAAAGTCCTAATCCTCCCCGGCGACGGTATTGGGCCCGAGATTTTAGTTGCCACCGAGCTGGTGATTAAAGCGCTCGAGGAGCGTTTTGGGCTCGCTATCGAATTAGAACACGCACTGATGGGTGGTATTGCTTATGATGAATATGGCGATCCGCTGCCAGAGGCAACCTTGGACTTGGCAAAGCAAGCGGACGCAATCCTGTTGGGCGCGGTCGGCGGGGGAAAATGGGACAAAATTGAGCGCGCATTAAGGCCTGAGCGTGGTTTGCTGCGTTTGAGGGCAGCGTTGGACCTATTTTGCAATTTGCGGCCGGCAATGCTGTTCGCACCCTTAGCCGCAGCTTCCAGCCTACGCCCAGAATTTGTCAGCGGACTAGATTTGATGATCATCCGCGAGCTGACGGGTGGTATTTATTTCGGTCAACCGCGCGGCATAGAAACTAAAGACGGGATGCGGGTAGGACACAATACTCTGGTGTATAGCGACCGTGAGATCGAAAGGATTAGTCGTGTGGCGTTTGATATCGCCGCGAAACGTCAAGGACGTTTGTGCTCAGTGGATAAAGCGAACGTATTAGAAGCGACCGAGTTGTGGCGGGATGTCGTTAATGAAGTCGCGATTGATTTTCCGAACGTTGAATTGACCCATATGTATGTGGATAACGCCGCTATGCAACTGGTTCGGCAGCCAAAACATTTTGATGTGATTGTGACCACGAACATGTTTGGCGATATCTTATCGGATCTTGCGTCGATGCTTACCGGATCCATCGGCATGCTGCCTTCGGCCTCGCTTGATGAAAGTTCTAAGGGGCTATTCGAGCCGGTGCACGGTTCCGCGCCGGATATTGCCGGCCAAGGAATAGCAAATCCGCTGGCGACGATCCTGTCATTTTCAATGATGCTGCGTTATTCCCTTGGAGAATCGGAACAGGCGGATCGTCTCGATAAAGCAGTTTTGAGCGTGCTGAATCAAGGTTATCGCACGCCAGATATCTTTTCGGATGGCATGACGCGCGTTAGTACTGATGAAATGGCCGCTAAAATCGTCGACGCGTTGTGAGCGGCGGCGTCTGGTTTAAAAGAGATTTTTCCGCTTCACTGAATTTCGGAACTGAATAAAATGGCTAATTACGATGTCGCTGTCGTCGGTGCAACGGGTGCAGTCGGCGAGACAATGCTGAGCATACTGGCTGAGCGGAAATTTCCGGTTGGCAAGGTCTATGCCGTCGCCAGCTCACGATCGGCAGGTTCCCGCGTGCCATTTGGTACGAAGCAATTGATTGTTGAGGATCTCGAATCCTTTGATTTCTCTAGGGTCCAAATCGGCCTATTTTCGCCTGGCGCGTCCGTTTCCGCGATTTATGCACCGAAAGCAGGCGAGGCGGGTTGCGTCGTGATCGACAATACCTCGCAATTTAGGTACGACGATGATATTCCGCTGATCGTGCCCGAGGTCAATCCTGATGCCTTACGGGGCTACCCAGCCAGGAATATTGTGGCGAACCCAAATTGTTCTACAATTCAATTAGTTACTGCCTTAAAGCCGATCTATGACGCGGTTGGAATCGAGCGAATCAATATTGCCACCTATCAAGCCGTATCGGGTTCAGGCAAGGAGGCAATTGAAGAGCTGGCGCATCAAACGGCGCAGTTGCTTAACGGCCGAGACATAGAACCGCGGGTTTATCCCAAACAAATTGCATTCAACTGCTTGCCACATATCGATGCGTTTCAAGAAAACGGCTATACCAAAGAAGAAATGAAAATGGTGTGGGAAACGCAAAAAATCCTCGGAGATTCCGACATTTTGGTCAATCCCACTGCAGTGAGAATTCCGGTTTTTTACGGGCATTCTGAAGCCGTGCACATTGAAACCAAGGAAAAAATAAGCGCCGCGGCGGCGCGCGAGCTACTGTCGAAAGCGCCGGGGCTTGAAGTTCTCGATGAGCGCGAGGACGGTGGATATCCTACCGCGGTCACCGAAGGGGCAAATCGCGATGAAGTTTTTGTTGGTCGTATTCGCGAGGACATCTCCCACCCTCGCGGAATCAATTTTTGGGTAGTAGCCGATAATGTTCGAAAAGGGGCTGCTTTGAATAGTGTACAGATCGCCGAAATTTTGGTAAAAAGCTATTTATAAGCTATATTTATCGACTAATTATAATGTTTGTTCGTAGGTTTGGCAGACTGCGAATAAAACGGTTTCCCGGCGGCAATTGGGGAACGCAAAGCCGCACAACAGCAACCTAAAAAGCTAAGGAAACGCAAATGTTACGGAATTTAGTCATCGCGCTGGCGCTGGCGATTTTCGCTCAGAGCGCGGTCGGGCTGGGCTTGGGCTCGTTAGAAAAATCTTCTGCATTGAACGAGCCGTTCTCTGCCCGCATAAAAATCCTGAGTGCAACGGCAACGGATTTTGACACGCTAACGGTAAAGCTCGCCGATTCGGACCAATTTGAACGCGCTGGTGTATTGCGCGAAGCCGTGCTGTTAGCGCT
>JBCCFA010000479.1:0-3384 GCA_039029975.1 Pseudomonadota bacterium | reverse complement strand
CCTCCGGCGTTTGTTTAACGAAGCCGGAGGCCAGCATCAAAAATCCGTAATGCGTCGATAAAATTGCTTCCCGTGCCGCTGCTGCCGCTGGTTTTTCGGTGGTGCGAAACACGCTCGCATGCTGCGCAACATGCAGTTCGTAAAGATTATGTGCCCAGATTTCAAGCGCTTCTTGCTCATTCCCACTTGATGCCCATGCTTGTCGCGACTCCGAAATATATTTGTCGTAAAAATAAGACAGGCAGTTCGCTAACGGAGAAAGCTCCCGGCTATTCAGTGTTTGAAATTCTCCTGATAATGCCCATAGTTTCATCTTTTCTGGCGCATAGATATCAAGTATCTCATCTCGCTCTGCCGTCTCATCAATTATAAAATCGAACATCGCATGGAAATAATTTGCAAGACCTGCCAGAAACGACAAATGCGAATTTTGGTCAACCTCAGCAGGGTTAGTTTGGGCAGCTAGCTGTGCCACCCCCTCGGAAAAGCTCGCCCCCGCAGTAACAGACCAAACCATACTAGCGATCGGTTTTTGACCTAATGAGCGGCAGTGTTTTTTGAAACGAATTAAGGATTCCTCTGGAATCGAGGCAAGAACTTCCTGCTCAAGCAATGCGAGATAACGGCCGCACGTTTGGGTCAACACCGAATTATAATCTAACTGCTCACCAGTTGGATGATTATCTTCCAGATATTGACGCACCCTGTGCGTGAGATCTGGCATGAGTATATTATCTCTCGCGTCGTTATACATAATCCCGAAAAACGCAGTTAGACATTCTTAATGTGATAGGCTTCTTGCCGGTGTGCACTTATTTAATGCCGAGTCACCGCCGCCCCAAAAATCATCTCTCGAAGCGGCTTATCTTCCGGCCCTATTGGTTGATCCAGGATCGCACCAATAATTTTTTCATATCTGGCAGTGTCGCCCTTGGCGATGATTAATGCTTGGGCGAATCGTCCTGAAAAATTGTTGCGATTCAGCCGATTGGCTATCGTGATTTCCTCGCGTGCTTTGTCTTCTTCTTCATTAAAAAGATAGGCGACCGCTAAGGTGCCCCGACATTCCGCGAAATTACCGTCGATTTCATTGGCGGCATGCATGGCATTGATGGCCGATTCCGCGTCTTGTTGCAGCAAATAACACCAGGCCAACGCAACCCGCATGCCCAAATGTTCGGAATCTAGGGCAATTGCTTGTTCCAGCTTTTGAGCACCACCGATGTAATCGTGCTGAGACAATGCGACCATCCCTAAGGCGGCTACCGGTCTACCGCTATTGGGAAACGCCGTGGCGGCATCATTAAGCAAAGGCGTTGCAACATCTATCTCACCATTAGCAACGGCGCAGGAACCAAGAACGAACTTCGCTTGGGCGTCTCCAGGGCTCGTCTCTAAGGCCGCTCTCGCATTATTTTCAGCTTTGGTCATTTCATTTAGTTCGAATTGCAGTAACGCGATCTCACTGAAACTGGCGGGTTCGCTGCCAAGCTTTTCATTTGAAAATTCGTGTGCTCGAATGGCCAAAAACAAATCGCCCTGGCGCTTTGCGGCTTCCGCCAACTGCGTAAGTATCTCTCTGCTTGGTTCAGCGACGAACGCGTAGGGCAGCAAGCGCTCCACCGCGCCACTAAAGTTTTCGTTACTCAAATAATGCTGGGCTAGATAGTAATCACGCGTGCGGCTATCATTTCCTGCCAGATTATCAAGCCCTTCTAATTTCTTTAGCGTTTCTTGCTCTCCGTCTCGTAAATAACTCAACATGATGGTGCGGAGAATTAGCATATCTTGTGCTTGATGAGTGGATATTTGCTTATCGAGAATAGCGCTTGCCACGTCAAATTCACCCACATGTAATGCTTCGTCAATGGCGGCAACGGCCAAATTGAGATTTTCTGGGTCCATCTCGAGGAATTTTTGGAATTTTTCTAATTGCGCGCTCATCTGCGTTTTCTTTTCGTTCCGTGCGACCATTAATAATTCATTACATCGTTGGCTAGGGGTTTTTGCAAACGCTCTCTAATCCTGGTAAGTGCTTGTTTATGGATTTGAGCGATGCGCCCTTTCGATTTTGACAACAGATTCGCGATATCGACGAACTTCATTTGATGGAAATAATGCAGGCGAATCACTTGCTGTTCGTCGGTGGGCAATTCATTAACACTCTGTTGGACAAACACCGTCAGTTCCGCCATTTCCGTTGAAGCAAACGGGCTTTGAAAGCGTTGCACATTAAGCTTCTCCGGTTGTTGGCCATCTTCAAGCAGAAAACCCACTGCGAGCCCCAGCGTAACCTCGACTAAATTGGCGAATAATTCGTCTTCATCTTTCGCGCTTTCTTCTGCCTTTATTGATCCTATACGGTCGCGGGCGGCGCGCTTAGCTGCGCTAATCTGTGCGTTTCGCTCACTGAAGCGTTCTATGCCGTTTCTAATGGCGCCTTCAATACGATGTCTGCCAAAAGCTGAAAACGGTATTGCACGGGAATAGTCAAAAGCGGCAATTGCTTCGAGCAACCCTACCACACCAAACTGCAGATAATCGCTAAACTCAATACCTGGTGGATGTGCACTCATGACTTTTGCCGCGCATTGCCGAACGAGCGGCATATAGTGTTCCACCAAGTTTTCTTTAGCATAAGCGTCATCGAGTTCCCTCGCCTGGCGCCACCACTGCAACTCTTCATCGTTATCCGCCACGTCCATGTGCGCACCTTAAAAGCTCAACATCAGCGACTCGATGACTAAATGCCAACCGTCTATCAGTACAAACATCAAGACTTTTATGGGTAGAGAAATCATCATCGGCGGCACCATAAGCATGCCCATCGACATCAGCACGCTTGCCACCACAATATCGATAAGCAGAAACGGTAGAAAGATAACGAAGCCGATCTGAAAGGCCGTTTTTAGCTCACTCAACATAAAAGCTGGAATGAGGGTCATGGTTTCTATTTCTTCGGGTTGCGTCGGTGAGCTTTGCTCCGCGAGCTCGGTCATTAAAATCAAATCTTTTTCACGCGTCTGGGCGATCATAAAAGTACGAAACGGCTGAGATCCTTTTTCTAGTGCATCTTGTGTGCTTAGTTCACCTTCCGTGTAGGGCAGGAAGGCGTTTGTATAAGCGCTATCCAGAGCTGGCTGTGTGTTAAACACGGTAAGCAGAAACGCCAAACTTAATAGCACCATATTGGGTGGCGTTTGCTGCATGCCAAACGCGAATCTCAACATAGACAACACCACAATGATGCGAATAAAAGATGTCATGGCGATGAATAGGGCAGGAATTAAACTCAACAAGGTCATGAGTAACATAACCCGCACCGGCATCGCCACGCCGCCGTCGTCCATTTGTGAGGTGAATAGCGCTGCCAGTGAATCTTGT
>JBCCFA010000478.1:0-3400 GCA_039029975.1 Pseudomonadota bacterium | reverse complement strand
GCGCATCGAGGCCTAGTTTTTTAAGGT
This sequence comes from Pseudomonadota bacterium, assembly GCA_039029975.1. Classification (GTDB taxonomy): domain Bacteria; phylum Pseudomonadota; class Gammaproteobacteria; genus JBCCFA01. The sequence continues at coordinate 3,373 of JBCCFA010000478.1, read as the reverse complement.
TGCGCCCGCGTTCAAAACCCGCCATCCCTCGTTCTACCACCAACAGCACGAGAGAATGGCGGCTGTCTTCGCCCGCCAGCTTTGCCGCAACTATCACCAAATCAGCGTTGATACCGTTCGAGATATAAGTCTTCGAACCGTTCAACACAAAATGATCGCCGCGGTCTTCTGCGCGAGTCTTAATCCCGGCAACGTCTGAGCCGGCACTCGGCTCCGACATACCAATTGCCAAGATATGTTCTCCCGTCACGCATCTAGGTAGAAAGCGTTTTTGCTGTTCGAAGGTACCGAGTCTTGCGAGGTAGGGGCCTATCAAGCGAGAATGCAAAAAATTCATGAACTCGCCGCAGCCGGCGCGCGCCGTTTCTTCGATGATGATTTGATCAAAACGAAAGTCCGTATCGCCGGTTCCGCCGAATTCCGGATCAGGCCATACCATTAACATGCCCAATTCGCCGGCTTTGCGAAATACGCTGCGGTCAACGATTCCCGCTTCACGATAACTCGACATATGCGGCGCTACTTCACCTTCACGAAAACGCCGATAGCCCTCTCGAAACAGATTTTGCTCTTCGGTGAACTGCCTCATCTCGCCAATCTCCCACTTTCAAACCACCGCAAGTGTCACAATTTGCTCGTGTATTCGTGCTATTCAATGATGCCGTGACCTGCGTAACTCTTCGTGACACAGCGAAAACGAAAAGCTACGTGACTCGCATTTGAGCCGTAGTATTGACAAAGTTTGGTTGATTAATCAAGGTGGTCCCGCGATTAACGAGCCCACGCTCGAACTCACTACGGTTTGTTTGTTAGGGCACTACATTAATAATTTATAAAGGAGAAATTCATGATTGCCTATTCAACGCTTGGCACCAACGATCTGACGCGTGCCGCAGAATTTTATGATGCACTGCTGGCAGAGGTCGGCGCTGGACGAGCACTTGAGATGGACAGACTCATCGCGTGGGCGGCCGGCGCAGGGCAGCCGATGTTCGCCGTATGCACGCCCGAAAACGGCGACGCCGCCAGTGTTGGAAACGGCACTATGATAGCGCTCGCTGGTGCAAATGCCGCGGCAGTTGATAGTTTGCATGCGAAAGCAATGTCCTTGGGCGCTACTGACGAAGGGGCGCCTGGTTTGCGCGGGGATGCTTTCTACCTGGCTTATGTCAGAGATCTTGACGGCAACAAACTCGCGTTTTTCGCGCCAGCGGGCTAACGAAGATTTGCAGGGGCGGTCGTGGCGACCGTCCCTGCACAATGCTTTTGCTGAAACCGGCGAGGCAGTGTTAGTGTTCTGCCAAGCGGTATTATCCCCGGGATAGATGCAGAAGCCGTAGCGTATTAAACGAATCAACTAATTAACTTGTCAGCTCATGAAAGATAAAAGCACAACACCGATATCGCAACGAGGTATTCTCGTTGAAGCTGAAGATTTCCATAACTACGGTGGTTGGGTTCTAGATTCCCAATTCGAAGCGGAGATGGGTTCACCCTATTTACTAGCGCACGGCCTTGGTCGGCCAGTAGAAGATGCAACAACCGTAATCACAATTGCCGAAGGCGGCGAATACGATTTATGGGTGCGAGCAAAAGATTGGGTACCAGGTTACCATCCCGGTCGCTTTCAACTTTCGATCAACGGTGAGCGGGTAGACACCGAATTTGGTGCCAACGATGAAGATTGGTGCTGGCAATCGGCTGGTCGGATTGCATTGCCGGCAGGCGAGGTCGCACTCGCGTTGCACGATCTCACAGGATTCGCGGGCCGCTGCGATGCGATATATTTTAGTGATGATGGACTTGAACCACCGAATCAAGTCAATGAGGAAAGTCGCGCGTGGCGAAAAAAATTGCGCGGCTTGCCAGAGCAACCTATCGACGGCGGCGATTACGACGTCATTGTTGTGGGCGGCGGTGTTTCTGGCTGTGCAGCTGCGTTAACGGCAGCGCGGCTCGGCTTAACGGTTGCCCTAATCCAAGATCGACCCGTCCTTGGAGGTAACGCCAGCACGGAAATTGGCTTGATGCCGCGTGGCGCCCAAGGCGCTATGTTACGAGAACTGTCGGAACGCAACGAACACGGCGAACTCATGGCGGACTCGCTGTTAGCCGCTGAGGCAAATGCCAGCGTTTTTCTCGAACACCGGGTCATTGCTGCTGATAAGAAAGACGCGAGTATCACATCAATTGTCGCGGTACAGGCTCGCGGGGGACAAGAGCGTCGCTTCAATGCGTCGATGTTTATCGATGCCTCGGGGGTCGCTATGCTCGGCGTGCTTACCGGCGCCGAGACGATGTTTGGCCGCGAAGCGCGCGATGAATTTAACGAAGCTTACGCCCCTGAAGCTGCGGATGAGATGCATCACGGCAATACCTTATTTTTTCGCACCCGCATGGCCGATGCGCCGGTAAGTTTTCCAGACGTTCCTTGGGCAACCGAGATCGCGAAAGATTATGCGAATCTCAGCGGCCAATTAGTACAACCTGGTATCGAAAACGGACCCGGACCGAGCGCTGGTGAAAACCCTGCGACGCCGGAATTTCGGTTTGGAAGCAAAGCCGATGTCTTTCCGGCCACGCACTTTTGGGAATACGGTCAGTGGCTAGACCCTTATACCTCCGGTGAATTTGTGCGCGACTATTTGATGCGTGCTTTGTATGGTTCGTTTTCGAACGTAAAACATTTAGACCCAGAACAATACGCTAATCTCGAATTCGAATGGATGGCACATGTGGCAGCGCAAGGCGAGTTTTGCCGCTACCGTGGGGATTACGTGCTGAGCGAAAACGATATTCGCGAGCATACCGTATTTGAAGATTCAGTTATTGGTAATGATGGTTCCTTCTGTATTCATTGCGCTTTCGAACCCGGCGAAGGGGATTACGACTTCCGCTTGAAAGATTGGATTTTCGATCAACGCGACAAGCAATCGTATACGATTCCATTTCGCTGCCTTTATTCCGCAAACATCGATAATTTGATGATGGCGGGCAAGCACATTAGCGTGACTCATGTCGCCGGTTCGTCAACGAAATTCATGGGCAACGGCGCGCAGCATGGTGTTGCGGTGGCAGCGGCGGCTTTCGTTTGCAGGGAATTGGAAACGACGCCGCGAGGCTTATATGAGAATCATCTTGAGGCGCTGATCTCGAAAGTCGCGTCACTGACGGACTGTGACCATGATTTGGGTACCCACCCGCCAAGGCGTAAGTTTGAACCGGTGCCTGGTTAGTCCCGAACGTGGCGGTCCGCGCTCGGCCGCCAAAATGTTAATCTTTGGTGCACCGCCGTCGTCGCAAACGGCGGAAATCCCTAACCAGCTTCACAGAATCGGCACCGTGATTCGCGGTCTTACGTAAGAATATCCCT
>JBCCFA010000477.1:0-3402 GCA_039029975.1 Pseudomonadota bacterium | reverse complement strand
TTAATGTTCTACCCGCACATCGTAGCCAGTGAATTTACGAATATTAATAACGCCGGTATCAAATATCAGATATTGTCCTTTTATCCCAACCAGCTTACCGGTAACTTCTGGCATTTTATCAAAGTTAAGTGAGCTAATTTTTTGTGGGAATTCGTTCACTGGGTATTGTATTTTGACAATATCACGGTCTAGAGGTTCGATTGCATCCTGGCCGCGTTCGTCGCGAATTTGCTTAAGTATTTCAGCCACTTCGGGCGCTAGGTCCTTAGCTCTAGTTTTGAGGGGTAATGGTTCCCCATCGCCTTTCAACATGGCGCGCCAATTCGTTTTATCGGCCATTGACTTGGCGATTTCTACTTCTATCAGCCCAGAAATATACCGGGTAAGTACGCGGTAAATCGGCAAGGCTTCAGTCGCCCCTTGATCCATCCACCGGGTTGGTATTTGGGTTTCGCGAGTGATACCCACTTTTAATCCCGAGGTATTAGCCAGATATACAACGTGCGGCACCATACAGTGGGTTTCCGCCCAATCGGGTTCGCGGCAAGTCCCTTGATCAAAATGACATTTCTCTGGTTTCAAAATGCACATATCGCAGGCAGCTAGCTTATTCATGCACGGGTAACAGTAGCCTTGCGAAAAACTTTTTTTCGTCTTGCGGCCGCAATTTTGACAATAAATTGTGCCTTCGAAAATCAGTGATAGCTGTTCGCCAATGAGTGCGTTCAGGGGAAGCGACTGCTCGCCGACTGGCAAAGCGTATTGGACAACATCCACCAACTCGGTGGTCATTTTACGAAGCGGACCCCGCATCGCGCAACGCTAGCCTTTAGGTTTTGGGAGCTTTGCTTCTTTCTCTTCCGTCGCACCGCCCGCTTTAACCCAGGCACCGTAGCCACCACGCATGTGCGCCACTGGCGCAAGTCCCATGCGATGGACCGATTGCGCCGCGAGCGCTGAGCGCATGCCGCCGGCACAGAAAAAAATGAATTTCTTACCGCTGGCAAAATCTTCACGATGATACGGACTGTCTGGATCAACCCAGAATTCAAGCATGCCGCGCGGCGCGTGCGTGGCACCGGGAATGGCGCCTTCTCGCCACAACTCGCGAATATCGCGAATATCGACAAGCTGGACTTCTGGGTCATCCATGACAGCTTGTACTTGTTCAACCGTCATTGTTTCTATTTCTTCTTCAGCCTCGGCGCACAGCGCTTTGATGCCTTTGGTGATCATGAAGTTTCCCCCGCAGTGACTTATGCTCGATATTGTACCCGGTTTACGCACCAATCAATGCCCGAGATGTTGTCCTAATGGCGCGAGCGCTTTATGCTCATCGGCGTAGCGAGCTTGAAAAAATACTCGAAAAACAAAATACGGGAGGAAAGTTAAATGGAAATGCTGTTTATGGCGGATATCGTTAAACCTAATGGGATGGACGATGCCGAATTTTTCCGCATTTGGAACGAAGAAGCGATTGCCGCGACTGCCGCTTTGGATGCCGGGGGCATTAAACACCTGTGGAAGGCGGCCGGCCGTTATCAGGTCATTGGTGTGTTCGAATTTGAGGACGGTGATGGGATGGACGCCGCCCTGCATTCATTACCTATTTGGTCGATGGGTCACCACGAACTGGTGCAGAATGTCCAATGGATACCATTGCGCTCGTATCGCAATTGGGCGAATGACCTGAAGAAATTATCGGGTAACGCCTAGCCTTTCAAAGAGGCGCCGAAAGGCTCAAGTTTGATCCGGCGTTCTGTTTGAACTCGGTTTCCAGCCAGGAAATTCTACGCCCTGTTCGCCGGTTTGCCACTGGGGATATTTGTGCATGATGTCTTGGAACAACTGGCTATCCAGAAAACTGCTAAGCCAACGTTGAATCTCGGGCCACGATTGGGCATCGAACCACTGGCGATCGGTATTCGCGAACTGCCGAACGAAAGGGATTAAAGCTACATCAGCGAGACTCATCTGGTAACCAAACAAATAAGGTGAGTTCCGCAGTGGTGCCATCACTCCACGCAAATACGTTGCGGCCTTATCGCGCGCTTCTTCGGCGTTGGCGTTGTCAAAACGATTGGGATATTTGTAATGGTCAAGTTGCGGTTTGAACACTGCATCGAAATCTTCGATTAGGCTTAGCATTTTTTGAAGGTTGCCGCTCTCTGGGGTCAACCACCCGTTGGGATCGCGCTGCCGCAACGCCCAAAGCATCACGTCCAAACTTTCATCAATCACCTCGTTATCGAGGACTATCAGCACCGGCACGGTGCCTTTTGGTGATGCAGCTAACATTTCGGCCGGTTTATCGCGGAGCACGACTTCGCGCAACTCGCAGTGCGTTTCGCTAACTTTTAAGGCAAGTCTCGCCCGCATCGCATAAGGGCAGCGACGGAATGAGTACAGGATTGGTTGTCGGTCAATCGTCATGCTTTTTTTGGTTTGGCATGATTGCGCCAAGGTGCAGTTCATTTCGGGAGGCGGCGAGTTCCATTTGTTTCTGGCGCTCTGCAAATCGCGCCCGTTGTTGTTCGTTCGTTTGGTCAAAGCAGTGCGGACAGGCAACGCCTTCTATGAATTGTTGCGACGCTTTATCTTCGTCGCTGATTGGGTGGCGGCAAGCGCGGCAAAGTTCATAGTTACCAGGTTTTAAGTGATGGTCAACAGTAACGCGCTCATCAAAAACAAAGCATTCTCCGCGCCATAGGCTGTTTTCAGGCGGCACGGATTGAAGATATCTTAAGATACCGCCTTGCAAATGGTAGACCTCTTCAAATCCTTGCTGACGTAGGAAAGCGGTCGACTTTTCGCACCGAATACCGCCGGTGCAAAACATCGCAATCTTTTTGTGGGCATTCAATTCCGGATTGTTCAATAATTTATCTGGCAGCTCTCTAAACGCGTCAGTATTTGGGTTTACCGCGTTTTCGAATGTGCCTAACGCCACTTCGTATTTGTTCCTTGTGTCGATAACCAGCACGTCGGGATCAGAGATTAGATCATTCCATTTTTCGGGTAGAACGTATTTCCCAGTTAGATTGGCTGGATCGATTGATGGTTGACCCATTGCCACGATTTCTTTTTTGAGCCGGACTTTCATCCGGTGAAACGGTGGTTCGCTAGCTATTGCTTCCTTATGATTTAGGTCAGCCATGCGTTCGTCTGCGCGAAGGAAAGCCAATAGCTGTTCGATGTTCGCCGCATCGCCGGCAACAGTGCCGTTAATCCCTTCATGGGCCAATAAAATCGTACCCTTTATTTCAAGCGCAAGGCATTTTTCGAGCAGCACATTCTGATAAGACTCGAAGTCTGCGAAAGAGAAAAATTTATAAAACGCAGCTGTCAGATATTCTTTCATAGGGCTCGAAATTTGCGTACGATGCGCTTGAACGCGTTTCG
>JBCCFA010000476.1:0-3405 GCA_039029975.1 Pseudomonadota bacterium | reverse complement strand
GCGCATCCTCCATCGCTTTCCAAATTTCAGCTTTTTTGTCTGCGAATTTCTCCAGATATCTGTGTGGCATTTGCGTATCGATTGCCCCTGGACAAATCGCGTTGACGCGAATTTTGTGTTCCTTTAAATCATTGGCTAAGGAGCGTGCAAGCTGCGCAACGCCTGCTTTAGACATGCCGTAACCCGACATATCAGGAAACCCGATTAGGCCACCGCTGGAACTGTTGTTGATAATTGACCCACCGTTCCCTTGGGAAACCATTCGTTGTGCGACAAGTTGCGTCAGCCGGAAAGTGGCGCGAACATTAACGTTCAGCACTAAGTCGAGTTCTTCCATCGTGTGCTCTAAAAACGGACTACCAACCATTGCGCCATGGTTATTAAATAGAACGTCGATACGACCGAATTTTTCAACGGCTTCTTCAACAATGTGACGAAGCGTTTGTTCCTCCGTAACGTCTCCGCAAACGTAATGAAAATCATTTTCAACTACGCATTTCGCCCGAAGCGTGTCACTAGCGTCCGCAGCTAAGTCTGACGCCAAGATTTTTGCGCCCTCTTGACTGAAGCGTTCGACGCAGACTTCGCCTTGGCCGCCAGCGGCGCCGGTAATAACGCAGACCTTGCCCGATAACCTACCCATTGTTTCTTCCCCTTATAGCGCGTATAAATTTCGATATAACTAGATGAATTGTGCCAGAAAAGATCCTGATCTGCGCGGCCGCAGAGGCGCCAGTGAACTTTTTCGCTTCGGAGGGACGTCGCTGCTGCATCAGACCGCGCAAACATAGTAGTTATTGACGCACCATGAGGGGGAGCAAAATGAAGTGGAAAATTGGTGAGACCACCATTACGAAAATCGAAGAAGTTGTCTATCCCGAATTCTCGGATGTAATCCCGGCGGCAACGCCAGAAGTTGTAAAACAGGTGAAGTGGTTATTTCCGCACTTCGTGACCGACGAAGGATTTCTTAGTCTGTCTATTCATTCGTTAATCGTAGAAACGCCGACAGACAAACTGATTGTCGATACCTGCATTGGAAATGACCGCGACCGCAATCCATTTGAGGTGATGCATATGTTGTCGACATCATACATGGAAGACATGAAAGCAGCGGGATACCATCCGGACGGTATCGACTATGTGCTGTGCACGCACCTTCATCTTGACCATGTGGGTTGGAATACGCACTTAGTCAATGGTAAGTGGGTTCCTACTTTTCCGAACGCCTCGTACCTATTCGGCAAACAAGATTTAGAGTTCTGGGGTGCTGCAAAACCCGATGATGAAAATGAATTCATGCAAATCCAAAATCGTGTATTCGAAGACTCTATGCAGCCGGTGCTTGATGCCGGTTTGGCGAAACCGATTGAAGGGCCTGCGGAGGTTTGCGACGGAGTGCGTCTAGTTCCGACGCCAGGACATACCCCTGGCCATTGTTCGGTGCTGATCGAATCGAAAGGCGAGTCAGCGATGATCACTGGGGATTTTATTCACCATCCGATCCAGTTTTGGGATCCGGAGTTGGTCAGTCCGTTCGACGTTGACAATGACGCCGCGGTTGCAACGCGACATCGCGTATTTGGGGAATATGCGGATTCTCCAACGCTAATCATCGGAACGCATTTTGCAGGCCCTACTGCCGGTAACCTAGTTCGCGACGGGGATACCTACCGGCTGGATGTATAGGCCGTACTAAATATGAGACGGACTTTGCTCAACCTTTGCTTATAGCGTTTTAAGGTCGACTTCGTCGCCGGGGGACGGGAGTTTTACCCGGGCTTTATATTTCTCACGGAGTGTATCGCGCAGGGACGCGCCTGATTCCGGTTCACCGTGCACGAGATATACCGGTGGATTATTTTTAATTCTTCCATACCACTTAGACAAATCACCGCGGTCGCCGTGCGCTGATAGGCCGCCGATAGTGTGCACGCGCGCTTTCACGGAAATTGTTTCACCATGGATGCGCACGCGGTTCTGACAGTCCACAAGGCGTCTGCCTAAGGAGCCGCGGGCCTGATATCCGGCAATAATCACATGTGCCTCTTTGCGCCATAAATTGTGTTTGAGGTGATGGAGTATGCGCCCGCCGTTACACATCCCTGACCCGGCGATAATAATACCGCCGCGGTCCAATTTGTTAATCACTCGAGATTCGGCAGGGGAACGAGTCAAATGCAAATTCTTCAACGACGGCATTTCAGCGATGTCTTTGCGCAGTTTGGTCGCTTCCTCGTCGTACAGGTGCGGGTAGTCCCAGTACACTTCGCTCGCTTCTATTGCCATAGGGCTGTCAAGAAAGACTTGCCAGCGTTTCATCGCCCACTGTTTATAGTGTGCGCCCAATTCGTAGAGCAATTCTTGGCTTCGTCCAATGGAGAACGCAGGAATCAATATATTGCCGCTATCCCGCGCTGAGCGGATTACGTCCCCAAGCTCTTCAATCGTTTTATCGCGAGGTCGATGGTCACGAGCCCCGTAAGTTGATTCCATAATAACCATATCAGCGGTATCAACGGTTGCGGGGTCGTGCAATATTGGCGTCTCGAATTGCCCTAAGTCGCCGCTAAAAATCACGCGTTTTGAGCAATCTGTATCCTTGAACTGTAAATCGACAATAGTTGACCCCAAGATATGACCGGCGTCGCGGAAGGTAACGGATAAACCATCGACGACCTTCGTTTGTTTTCGATATTTACACCCTTGTAGTTGTTTGAGCGTTTTCTTCACGTCTTTGCGGCTAAACAAGGGCTCGATCAGTTTTAATCCTTTGCGTTCTCTCTTGCGGTTCTCCCGTTCGGCGTCCGATTGACTGATGTTAGCGGAATCTAAGAGTAAGATTTTGGTGAGATCGGCAGTCGCGTTCTGACAATATATAGTTCCATTAAATCCTTGTTTCACGAGCAGAGGTAATCGACCTGAATGATCGATGTGCGCGTGGCTCAAAATTACAGCATCTATTTTTTTCGGATCGAACGGGAAAGGATCGCGATTTCTCGCCTCGTTCCGTTTGGAGCCCTGAATCATGCCGCAATCCAACAGCACCTGATGCTGTCCAATTTCGACAATGTGGCACGAACCGGTGACTTCTCCAGCGGCGCCAAAAAACTTAATTTTCACGACGGCACCTAGTATTCACAAGGATCTCCTATCTCAAACTATTTTTTGGCCGAAATCTTTTAAGTCCAATAAGGTCGCACTTATTCTACCGCTCTGTACAACGGTCTCGTCGGTATCTGGCGTGGGATCAACGGTGACAGTGCGTAGATCGTGAAAGTACTGATCGCCTCGTTGACTAAAGCAACCTTCATAGAAGGTATGCCCCAAACGGGTTTTCACGATTTCCGGTTGCCCGCTGTTGGTCAGCGGCAAATTTACGTTCCAGGTGATCGCTTGTTCAAG
>JBCCFA010000475.1:0-3412 GCA_039029975.1 Pseudomonadota bacterium | reverse complement strand
TTAAGAGAGGAAACTACCTAATTCGGTTTTGTTTTTTCAACTTATGAGTACTGCTGGGTGACAACAGACTTTGCGTGTTGAAACACCTGGGGAAAATCCAGTAATGCCACGTCATCGCATTCTGTCATGAGCTTAAACATATCGGACTGTACTTTGTACTTAACGTTGCCGATTGTCATTGGGCCGATAGATTGAAACTCGACGTTTCCGGCAGTCAGCTCCTTACCGTCATCTTTTGCGCCAATTTCACCAATACCTGCTGGTGGTACAGCATTTGTATCAGCTGCTAAACAAAGATTCCTAGCGGCACCGATCTCATTGATATCAAGAATTCGCACGCCTGCGCGTGCGGCACAAATAACGATCTCGACATCTTGTAGCGCATCTAATTTTTCGTGCAGCGTTTCAGCGTGAATCCAACTTATTTTTTGACCGTAACGCTCGCCGAAACGAAGCGCCATACCCTTCTCGTCCGACGCGGTTAATTTACATAGTCGAGTATTTGCACCCTGCTCGGCGAATAATACCGCCGTAGCCAAGCCCACCGGCCCGACACCGAAAACAGCCGTATTGACACCGTTTAAATGCTTGCCTGTTTTCGCAAGGAAATGATGTTCCACCAGCGCTACTATGCTTGCAGCAGTTGTATAGGCACCATTTGGGTCAACGAAAACAGATGCTTCGAACGGGCTCACCATGGCATCACACGAGACTTGAAACATGTCTTTGGCAATATGTACGTTGTGACCACCAATAAAAATCCCTGTATTGCGGCAATTGCCAGGCGGTCGCGAAAATATCGCGTCTTGGACTTTGGCCTTTACGTCCCTGGTTGTAAGGCCGGTCATCGAATGAATTTGCTCGAAGCCGGAATCAGCCGCCAAAGTGATGTCAAACGGACTGATATTCTCCCCTGGGGTCAACATAAATAATAGATTTTTTTTCACCGTAGGCGCTCCATATCCGTGAGGTGCAGTTGATTGGTTGGTTACGAATCAACTTTAGCGCCTTCGGCGAGGAATACTTGAGGTGAAATTCGCGGGCACCATCTCCCGCAACGGCGCAAGCCGTATTAGCCCGCGGCTATCATTGCTTGAGGTTTTACATCATGGTCAAAAAACCGTGACAGAAAATCCACTTCCCCTCGTGTTAGGCCACAAATGGACGCAACTTCGTCAACGCTTAGACCGCGCTCAACAAGCTCGTGGACTTTATCACCGGTTTCAAGTTCTTGCGGATCGAAACTGAAATTTAACGGCGTGGTGACCAATCTTTCCTCTTCGGGCGAATAGTCGCGCAAGCGTTGGCCCATGTTCTTTGAGCAACGCAGTAAAGCGCGAAAATCTTCTTCAATTTGTTTGCGCGTTTTCGATTCTTGGACTAACGCCTCGTGCAAACCGCTAAGCTGTTTACGCAATGATTTTTGGATCGAATATAAAAATCCCCCGATCGCAAGCGATATGCCCGCACAGAAGAAAGCCAGAAACTCAAAATCAGGTATCAAATCGTTCATGTCACACATCCTTTTCGCCGGCAAACTATCCTGCCGAGACTTTAGATTGACCACCGTCGACCGAATTACAACAATTCGTTGGCAGTTTCCGTCAATAAAATGGTGTTTATCGATAAGATTGACGCTACAACGTTCATAAAAGAACAATTCGTTACTGACTAAGCATTCTTTGTGCCAATTCGGGGTTAATTCAAGAGGATCAAATGCGGTGTAGCCCGCATTGAGCGTACCGAGACATGTCGAGTTTTAAAATGACGGATTAGAAAATACCGATCGGACCGGGCAGTCGACTGATACGCGCGAGGCGGGCTAGTTCTAGGCTAGATTGGGTATTCGCTTTAGCGTGAGACACAGGCTTTCCGCCAACAAGGTCACCATGTTTAGCAATTGCAACAACAACGCGTCGATTTTTCGCGCGCCCTTGCTCAGTCGTATTGTCGTCGACGGGGTAAAATTCTCCGTAACCGACAGCCGACATTAATAAAGGTTGTATCCCACTCTGGGTAAATTGCTCCACGACTGCCGCTGCTCGAACCGCAGATAATTGCCAGTTCGATGAAATTGCGCCACCTCGAATAGGAATATTGTCCGTATAACCTTCCACGCGAATTGGGGATTCAACATCCTTAATCGATTCCGCCATGCGTTGCAGTATCGGTAACGCCTGTTTACTGAGTTGGGTTTGGCCACTGCCAAAGAGTAGTTCATTAGGTAATTCCACTTCCAACCACTGTTGACCATCGCGAACGTTTACCCCGTCAATTTCGACAATTGGTTCGAGCGCCTGGCTGACCCGTTCTTCTACGCTGGCGTTCGGCTCGATATCCAAAGGTTCCGCGTCGGCTAACACGTCTGATTCCTGTTCATTAATAACGGCCTCAAGCGCAGCCAGGTTTCTTAAGGACTCTATAGTTCGCCCGCCAAGATCGATCGGTACCGCGCTTAAAACTTCTTCACCTGTCCCACCCTCATCGTTGAAAACTTCGGGTAGCATTTCTGCGAGCACCCGAAACTTGCCGTCGTTAACCGAAGAAATCGAATACATGACAACAAAAAACGCGAATAACAAAGTGATAAAGTCTGCATACGAGACAATCCAACGTTCCGTGTTGGCATTTTGCTCCCATTGCGCATCGAAGGCAGCCCTGGAAAACCCGCTTCTCATAGCAGACCTGTTATTCTCGCCTCAATCACTCGCGGATTTTCGCCGTTCGCAATAGCGACAATGCCAACGGTAATGAGCTCGCTGAATTCTGTGCGTCGACTCACAACCGCACGTAGCTTGTTCGCTACCGGGATGAATACCAAGTTGGCGAATCCGACGCCATAAATCGTCGCTACAAACGCCACAGCGATACCTTCACCCAGCAACGCCGGCTCGGACAAATTATTCATCACATGAATGAGCCCCAATACGGCGCCAAGAATGCCTAAGGTAGGGGCATAGCCGCCCATGCCGTCAAAAACGCGAACCGCTTGTAAATCTCGCCTTTCTTGAGTAAGCGCATCGAGTTCTAAAGTTTCCTGAATCACTTCAGGTTCGCAGCCGTCGATCATCATTTTCAAACCTTTTTGCGCCAACTCATCCGGCACCCGACCCACCAATTTTTCCAAACCAAGCAAACCATCTTTGCGGGCCACACGACCCCAAGCGATTAGGTCCTTAGCAACCCTTTGAGAATCAAACTGAGGGGCACTCAATACGGATTTACTCAGTATCAGGGCGCGCATAAAGATGGGTAATGGAGACTGCAGCATAGTTGCGCCAATGCTACCGCCGACAACAATTAGCATGGCTGGGAAATTTATCAGCATGCCGAAGTGGCCGCCTTCAAAATATTGAGCCAAAGCTATTGCGCCGACCGCCACTAATAGGCCGCCAATGCTAAGTAAATCTGC
>JBCCFA010000474.1:0-3425 GCA_039029975.1 Pseudomonadota bacterium | reverse complement strand
GCGAATCTTCGAAATAGCACCACTATTCCGTGCGATTCGCGCCTTAAATACAACGCGTTCGAATTGCAATCTGCTTCGCCCAGACCGAATTAGAGACTCCTGGAATCTCTACTCTTAGATTCGCATCTAACTTGCCCAGCTAATCCGCCGCTGCTTGCAAAATACACTCGCCCAACAATTGAGGGTTGGTGAAACACAACTCGTGGCTGCCAGCGGTTTGAATTAAACGAAAAAGTCCTAGGCGCTCTGACAAACGAGGATGCCATGGCAAACTATGCGGTAAGGCAGTGTCTTCGGTGCAGTTAATGTAAGATTTTGGCACCGTTATATCAGCGGGATTTTTCGACAATTTAATCTTTTCTGAAAATGTTTTGTACGGATGTGGCAACAGCTCGTCGTACGTTGATTGCGCAAGTTCTGGCGAGCCATCGTTGATAAACGATTCGCGCCAAATGTCGAATGGTAAGCTCACCCCTCCATCCGCCTGAGCTAGCTCGTCGAATAGCGCGACGTAATGTGGTGGCACCATATCATTCAGCGATTCGCCAATTAACGGGACAAATGCATTCCAGTACACCAGGCGATGAATACGATCTGGAATTCGATCGGCCAGTCCCGTGATGATCATGCCGGCATAGCTATGCCCCACCACGATCACATCTTGGAGATTGTGACTATCAAAATAATCGACGGTATGCGTAATTACTTCGTCTAAACCAACCGACCGAGAATCGTCTGCGCCATTGCCGAGCAGCGTTGGCAGCAATACGTCGTGCCCAGCGTCGCGAATCGGCTGAGCGGTTGCTTCAAAAAGTTCACCCCGGTGCCACGCACCATGTATCACCACGAATTGCATAAATCCCCCTTAGCTTTCTAAAATTTCATTAGTGATTGTTGGCTGGCCATTCGACCGCTATCGTTATGGCATTCTTTACATACTCTAAAGGGCCCGGAAACATGGCCCTTTTGCGCTTCCGTTTCATGGCAGCCACGACAAAAATCATGAAACATGGTTTCTATTTCTAAAGCGACGCTATCGTCATGTTTGTGACAGGAATAACAAGAATCATGCCCCGTGTCGTCTATGTAGTTGTGGTGGCAATCTGTGCATTGAATATTTTGATGATCTAGGTGCTCAAACGCGACCGGTAAAATAGGATGATCGCGCACCGAGTGATCGTGCCAAGTTTTCGCCCCCCAGGCTAGCGCAAGCATCGCCGCGACCGCGACTAGCACTCGTTGAGCAGACATTGCATTTGTTGCAGCTCATGACGATTACCACTTTCAGGCAGCACGAATGAGAAAAGCAATAAGGTAATTAGAATCAATACGTAAAAAATGATGCGCCCTGCAGGTATCGGAAGCGGAACCCGTTTGGCGCCTGAAACTCTGCTTGGCGCATATTGGCGTGACTCGAAAAAAATCAAAACCGCGCTACCGAAACACAATGCCAGCAGACCAATTCGTTCTGCTGTCCCTCGTGCAAAATAGTTGGCTTCCAATATGTGGATCCCGGTACCGAGAATAATTAAAACCGACATTAGCCTATGGAGCCAACGCCAGTTTTTATAACTCAGGTTAAGTGCTATTCGATATTCTGATTGCACCACCAAGACAAGCAACAAAAGCGTCGCGAGTAGCGCCGCAAGCATGCCCCACGGCGCCGACGGTTTCAGATATTCGATCACCGTCGAATCGACAATCAAAGCACCAACGACGTGCAGCACGAGATAGAGCAATGCGTAGTAGGTTAGAAGGCGGTGGATACTCAGCACTTTGCGCGTGCCGCCGGCGTCACCGCCAAGTCCGAACCATAACCTAGTGGAGACAAGTGGGATGACTATGAGCAAGGCCGCCGAGAGATAACCCAAGGCCATGACAAGATCCCAAGCAAAACTGTTTGACGGCATCGCCGGCGGCAGCACTAGCAACAGACAGATAAAAGCGACCACCACGACACTACCGATGGTTAGGCGAACGCTGGGATTTCGCCAACGCCTTTTAAGTTCAATCATACGCAGACGGTCGAGCGCAAAAAGACGTGAAGCAAATTAGTTAAGATCTGCCGCAAATTTGCGCAAAGTTTCTAATGGCACAATGTCCAATGCTTTTTGGTGAGTACCCATTAAGAAGACTCGTGGTGCCATACCTTGCTCGTAGGCTTCCAACCAGCGCGCGGCACATAAACACCAACGGTCTCCTTCGGTTAAGCCTGGAAACCCAAACTCCGGTCGCGGCGTAGACAAATCATTGCCGCGGAATCGCGAATATTCTAAGAATCGATCGTTGACCTCCACACACACGGTATGCGATCCAAGATCTTCGTCACTGGTATTACAGCATCCGTCGCGAAAAAAACCTGTCTTCGGATTATCGCTACACCCTTGAAGTGCCTCTCCTAAAACATTTATCGATTCTGCAATATGTCGCTCATTCATCGTTCTGTTCTATCCGTTTCTTTGCTGCAGTGCGTTAGTGACCATTCATTTAAGTAAGGTTCAGCTTTTGAGTTAGCCTAAATGGTAATATTGCATAAACCATTTCGCGTAGATGCGGTCTAATTAAGCATGACTCATTGTTGTCGAATTATCTTAACAAGCTTGTTCGCTGTTGTATGCTCACAGGGGGCACTTGCCGTCACCGTGCATACTTGGAAAGACGAAAACGGTGTCACGCACTTTTCTGATGAACCAAGTCCTGCGGGTGTTGCTAGCGACACGATCGAATTTAGTGCGCTCGACAATAAAAGCCAAGACGCAACCCAAAACTACTATTCGATAGCAAATCAGTGGGAGCGTTTGAAAGCCGAACGCGATGCCACGAACCAACGTCGCGCGGAAAAAGCGAAACTACGCGCCGAAGCCGCGGAGCGCCAGGCTGCATTAGAGCAGCAAGTGGCGCTCGCGAATGCGAATCCACCAAGCTATCCGCTCTATGGTCCAATCGCCCAACGTGGCGTCTGGGGCGCAAACCGCTTTAACCGCGGCTTTCGGGGTGGCAACCCCTATGGTCAGGATCGATACGCCCGCCGCGGACGCGTCCATCCAAACTACTACTCACCATTCCATGATCGTGTGCAACCACAATCGATCCGTTCAAAACCGCTCGCACGCCCGTCGAATAATTATCGGGGACGCACCGGCCGTGCTAATGCAGGATTCGCCGTTCGATTCTAACTACCGCGTGCTGCAACCTGTTTCGTAGCGCTAACCCTAAATCAGAGCAAGCACCGTCGGCAGCGCTCGATAGTGATGCGTTAAATCTTCCCGTCCAAACCCATTTGAAAATACTTGTGCGTGATTTCGTCTTGGTTTTCTAATAGCCAATCGATACTCGGCTCATTGGCCATCGCTTTATGTATAGCCTTGGCGGTTGCTTCGCGATGAATGTCGAAGAGAATTTTATGATCTAAATTGTCATCGGTT
>JBCCFA010000473.1:0-3426 GCA_039029975.1 Pseudomonadota bacterium | reverse complement strand
CGGCGAAGTTACCGAGAAAGACGTACCACCAGTTACGTAACATCGTTTGAACGGTACAGCCGGGCCGCTTATCGATCACCGCGAGCGGGCATAAAGTAAAGACCCCTGTCAGTAGATCGAATTTCATCAAGTAGAGCATAATAAATCCGACCGGGAACAAAATTGATCCCACGAGCGCGTTGCCGGTTTTTGTGATCACTGTGATAGCGAAAAATGCCGCCAGAGCTAGAATGGCGCCCGCCATGAAGGCCCGGATAAATGTATCTTTGGTTGACATAAAAATTTTCTGTTCGCCGGAGTCAACCATTTTTTTGGCGAATTCAGATGGTTCCAAGTAAGCCATAACGTCTATTCCTCATTCGGTGTGTAAGCTAAATCCCAAAGTTCGAAATGGTGCGTTGCAGAAAACGTACCAGAAAAACTTTGTTTCTATAACTTGATGAATAATTGGGACATTTTGAGCACACACCTTATGTTGAAGCAGGCGCGTATATCGCGAGTTATGCGCCGCTAAAGCGCATATATGGCTCGCCATGCACAGTTATAAAGCGTAAGTCCCAAATGGATGACTGGTGCTTACCAAGCTTTGTAAGGTAGGAATTTGCCATTCATCGTGACGACGACCCGGTCGCCTTTCGGGTTTTCTTCCTTATCGACTTCCATGGTGAAATCGATGGCGCTCATGATGCCATCGCCGAACTTTTCTTGGATGACTTCCTTCAGGGTGTCCCCATAAACACCCACTACTTCGTAAAGCCGATATATCAAGGGGTCTTGCGGAATACTTTCTTCCCAGCTTTTCGTGGGAAATTCCATTAACACAGCTTTAGCGCCTTCGGGCAATTTTAGAAATTCACACAACTTCGCGGCCGGCTCTTCGGGCATCGAATTCATGCCTAGACAAGCAGAGGTCACCCATACCGTGCCCATGCCTAATTCGTTAGCGATTTCCTCCCAGCTTAGGTTTCGCGCTTTTTTCTCCAGAATGATTTTTTCGGTAACGTCAATTTTTTTCATCGATACGGCTCCGGTTGGTTCGGTTGAAGTTGATGTTGTGCGAAAGCACCGTCCTCTCCCAAATCCGGTTCAAGCAAATGGAGTGCCAAAGAAAAAAACGGCAGGCTAGAGGCATGTTTTAACTGAGGAATTACTTGATCTCGTGGCGCAAGCAGCGAGACCTAAACCGGCTTTCATTGCACTTTGAAAGTGCGCGAATCGGCCGAATGCACAACTTCGAGTCGATACTAAAACTGGGGCTGACAAATAATGCCTTTTAATTCATTGACTTACAAATTTGTGCATTACGGCAAAGTCTTTGCAATAGGTTAGATAATTCAGTTATCCGGATCTACTTGGAGGCCCTTCAATGTCGTCCCTTACACCAATGCTCGAACCCGAGAACAGTGCTTCGCCGGCCCCTGTCGACGCCGGCTTTACCCCGGAACAAAAACAGTATTTGGTGGACATGTTGGCGCAGTTGAACTTATCCCAAACATTCGGCGGCGGACAAGGTCAATCTCAGGGCGGTGCTGATGAAAGTTTTTGGGGTACACCCATTGACGATCTGTGTAAGGAAGAAAAGAAAAAATCCGAAACTCACGTCTTAGATATTTGGGATCAAATTGTCGAGCACAATGACACGAATCAAATCGCCGACGGTATTAATAACTACATGTTTCGCCATCATGGTCTGTTCAACGTGGCGCCGAATATGGAAGGCTATATGTGCAGGATGCGCTTACCTGCCTGCAAGTTACGGGGTGATCAACTGTTCAGTCTTGGACAAATTGCGAATGAAATCGCTGGCGGTTACACGCATGTGACGACGCGCGGCAATTTGCAATTTCGCGAAATTAGCCCGAATAAAATCCTCGATCTTTTTGCCGCGTTCTATGATATCGGATTGAGTAGTAAGGGCTCCGGCGCGGATAGCGCCCGAAACCTCACGGCTTCGCCGACCGCAGGCTTTGATCCGCTCGAACTCATGGATTTACATGGTTACGCGCTGCAGCTCAGCCATCGGGTCTTAAACACGCGAGACCTTCACGGAATCCCGAGAAAATTCAATATCTCGTTCGACAATGCCGGTTCCATATCCGTGGTATCTGATACCAACGATGTCGCTTTCGTGGCGACTGAAGTGCTGGCAAACGATCAATCAGTGGAACCAGGACTGTACTGTCGCGTGCTGCTTGGCGGCATAACGGGCCACGAAGATTTTGCCCGTGACTCAGGCGTGGTATGTAAACCCGAAGATACACCAGAGGTGGCAGAAGCCATACTCAGAGTTTTTCTCGAGCATGGGGACCGCACCAATCGGAAAAAAGCCCGATTTAAATACGTCATCGATAAACATGGCTTGGAATGGGTCGTTGACTGCATTCAGCAAAAACTTGATAGCTTCGGTCGGGATGTCAAACTGATTCCGCTGTCATGTAAGTTCGATGCACCTCGTGCCCCAATTAATCGACGGGGTCACATTGGCGTACATCCACAGTCTCAAGCAGGCTATAACTACATCGGGGTCGCATTGCGAATTGGCAAAATGACGGGCGAACAAATGCAAGGTCTCGGACAGATCGCGCAAAAATATGGTGCTAA
Source organism: Pseudomonadota bacterium (assembly GCA_039029975.1). Taxonomy (GTDB): domain Bacteria; phylum Pseudomonadota; class Gammaproteobacteria; genus JBCCFA01. The sequence continues at coordinate 825 of JBCCFA010000473.1, read as the reverse complement.
TGACGTTCGCTTAACGGTTTGGCAAAACTTGATAATCCCACATGTTGCTGACGATGATGTTGAGGCGGTTGTTGAAGCCATTAAAAAACTCGGTCTCGAAATTTCGGCTTCTGCGTTTTCCGCAGGCGCCGTCGCTTGTACCGGTCGTTGGGGTTGCAAGTTAGCGAATGCTTATACGAAACAAGACGCGGAAACCATTGTTGATCAACTGCAAAAAAGCTTCGGTGAGCTCGATACGCCTCTGAATATTCATTTAACCGGATGCCCGAATTCTTGTGCGCAACATTATATCGGTGACATTGGCCTGGTAGGGACGCCGGCCGAGGATGGTAGCGAAGGCTACGACGTATATGTTGGCGGAGGTTGCGACCAAGACCAAGGCTTAGCCCGCTACTTGTGCGGCCCGATTTCTTCCAAAGACGTAGGCAATCTCTCTGAGCAAATTATTGGTAATTATCTAAAGTCACGAGAAGAGAATGAGAGCTTTCTAGCGTTTAGCAAACGTCATGACGACAGTCAGCTTAAAAGCATGTTATTGGCACCAAACGAATAGCGGCGCGCCAGGATATATCCATGACAGAATTATCGGTTGTTGAGCTCCTATCCTCCGGCACGCCAACTGGAAATAATGACGCGCTAGTTGACCTGCCGCCAACGGCCCCCTTTGATCCAGCGCAACGCGAATGGCTGAATGGCTTACTAACATACTTGGCAAGGACATTCAGAAAGGTGCGGTTCAGCCGTTCCACAAGACCATCTGTCTCTGGGTGATACGGCGACGTCTTGACCTTCCGGATACCAAGTGTACGACATAACTCTCTAATT
>JBCCFA010000472.1:0-3441 GCA_039029975.1 Pseudomonadota bacterium | reverse complement strand
GCTTGGGCGGTCGCTGAGCGTGGACGGCCGATCTATTCCGTGGATGGCGGCGACGCACAGCGTGAAATGTCGATCCGCTTTGGGGTGAATTTGATCATCTACCGCTGACGTTGAGGTTGTTAGTCATCAGCTTATGCTGAGGGCTGGGATGATTCGGCAACTCGCGGCCGGCATTTATACCTGGCTGCCCTTAGGCTTGCGCGTGCTGCGGCGGGTTGAAGGCATCGTGCGCGAAGAAATGAATCGCGCCGGAGCCCAGGAAGTTCTTATGTCCAGCGTTCAGCCGGCCGAGCTATGGCGCGAATCCACTCGGTGGGACGCATACGGGCCCGAATTACTTCGATTTCAGGATCGGCATGACCGAGATTTTTGCCTGGGACCAACCCATGAAGAAATCATTACCGATCTAATTCGACGGGAGTTGCGCAGCTATAAGCAATTACCTGCAAATTTTTACCAAATTCAAACCAAGTTTCGGGACGAAATTAGGCCACGTTTCGGGATCATGCGAGCTCGTGAATTCCTCATGAAAGATGCTTATTCGTTTCACATCGACCAAGCGTCCCTGCAGGAAACGTACGAGGTGATGTACCAAACCTACTCGAACATTTTTGATCGGATCGGTTTGAGTTACCGAGCGGTGTTGGCCGATACGGGCAACATTGGCGGTTCCACCTCGCATGAATTTCACGTGTTAGCGGATTCTGGTGAAGACGACATTGCCTTCAGCGGGTCCGGCGATTACGCCGCCAACGTGGAGATGGTGCCTTCGCCAGCGGCAGACAATCGACCTGAAGGGTCACAGTCAATGGCCAACGTCGATACGCCTTCCCAGCACACTATCGAAGAAGTGAGTCAATTTCTGAACCTGCCCGCCACGCAGTGTTTAAAAACACTTATCGTTGAAGGGGAAGATTCTGAATTGGTAGCCCTCGTTTTACGAGGCGATCATGAATTAAATGGAATCAAAGCGCAGAATCTGCCCGCGGTTCATGACCCAATTCGGATGGCAGCGCCAGAAGCAATCCGAACGGCGGTAGGCTGTGGCTTAGGTTCTATCGGACCGGTTGGATTGACCATTAAAACGTATGTTGACCAGGCGGCTGCCGCGGTCGGAGATTTTGTGTGCGGAGCGAACCAAGATGGCCAACACCTGACGGGGGTCAACTGGGGACGGGATCTGGCCGAGCCGGACGTTGTCGATATTCGCAACGTCGTCGCTGGCGACCCAAGTCCAGATGGCAATGGCGTACTAGAGATTAAACAAGGCATTGAAGTGGGTCACATCTTTCAGCTTGGCACCAAATACAGCCAGGCGATGAAGGCGACTGTACTAGATGATCAAGGAAAGTCTGTCGTGATGACAATGGGGTGCTACGGCATTGGCGTCTCGCGCATCGTCGCCGCCGCCATAGAGCAAAACCATGACGAGCAAGGCATCATTTGGCCTGCCTCGATTGCACCCTTTCACGTGGCGATCGCGCCAATCAACGCGCATAAATCCGAACGCGTCCAAGCTTTAGCCGCCGAACTGTACGAGCATTTCCTTGGCGCGGGCATCGATGTGCTGCTTTGTGATACCAAAGAGCGTCCGGGCGTGATTTTCGCGAATTTAGATTTAATCGGCATTCCGCACCGGCTCATCATTAGCGATCGCGGTATCGATGCGGGCAAAATCGAATATAAAGCACGCACCGACGAAGAATCAGAGGATATTGAAATCGAAGACGCGCTCAGCGTGATTCAGAATAAGGTGACGCACAATCTGATTTAGGTTTGCGCGATCAAAGGATGTCGAAAGTCTCATCCTCTATATTTTGTGCGGGAAATTTCTCGACGGCGCTGACAGTAGCCATTGGCGGCCCTTGTTCTAACCACTTTTCAAAAGCGTTTATTTGTTCAAGCTCACCGCAAGCGATCGATTCCACGCGCCCATCTGGCAGATTGCGCACCCAGCCCCTGAGTCCTAGTCGTAGCGCTTCTTGCCTCGCGGACGCTCTAAAAAAGACGCCCTGTACCCTGCCGCTTACAACGTAACGCGCGCACATAATCTCGTTAACCCAATTGTTCCGGCGCCGGCGGCGTAACAATAGACTCTACTTGCTCAGGCGTTGTAATGATTTCGGCGAGCGGTAGCGCCATCTCTGCGCGCAACCATTCGCTATAGTCATCAAGTGCTTTTAGAAATCGATAATCCGCCTCATCGAGTCGGATGTCAGAAACGTTACTTGATTGCATGATCATCGGCGATATTTGCATCAGCTCGACGACCGTTTCACGGTGCAAATCCCTTACCAGCACCCACTCAAAACTATCGTTTCGAGAAATCCACTTTGCGCGGTCCAGGACTTCTAAAGATGTATTAATGGCGTCGTAGCCCAGGTTTGCTTCCAGCTGCAATAAGTCCTTATCAGATAAAGCGTGCCCTGCCTGCTGCGCCAAAAACAAACGAACCAACACGCGAAACGAGGTATAGATGGGGTTGCTGTAAATACTCGAGCGTTGCCGGCTTGAGACCGCCGAGTAGGTAGTCAAACACTGCGTGACTTCCGCCCCGAGTAAAACAATCACCCAACACAAATAAATCCACAGCAAGAAAATCGGAACGGTCGCAAATGCCCCATATACCGCTTCTTGAGACGGAAAATTCACGACATAAAAAGCAAAAATCCGCTTTGTGATTTCAAATAAGCAACTGGCGGTCAACGCGCCGATCACGGCGTGCTTAAAGGGCACAGGTCGATATGGGATGAGTTTAAAAAACATCACAAAGGCGGCGGTCGTCGCGAAAACAGGGAGCGCACGCAAAAACGTGGACTGCAAGCCTAAAGAACTCACTGAATCTGAAATTAACGGTAAGGAAACCAAATAGGAGGTCACCAATATACTGGTGCCGATTAATATTGGGCCTAAAGTCAGTACCGCCCAGTAAACGAGAAAGCGAACCATAAGTGGGCGTTTTCTTTTTATTCGCCAGATTACATTGAAGGTGGAATCAATAGTCGACATCATCGAAAGCACGGTAACGAGCAGAATCGCAATGCCAAACGCTTGCAGACCTTTTGCCTTCGAACTGAATTCCACTAAGTAACCACGCACCTGAGCGCCGAGCGCAGGCACAAAATTTTGAAAAATAAAATTCTCGATCGTCTCTTGCCATTGTTGGAACGCGGGAAAGGCGGATAAAGTGACGAACACAACCGTGAACAACGGGACTAGTGCGAGCACCGAGGTATAAGCTAAAGATGCCGCAGCGCGCGAACACTGGTCTTGCACAAAACGCTGGCGCAACTTTGGCTTAAATTTATCGATTTTTTAAGATACTTGCGCCAGCGTTTTGTGCAAGACCAGTGTTCGCGCGCTGCGGCATCTTTAGCTTATACCTCGGTGCTCGCACTAGTCCCGTTGTTCACGGTTGTGTTCGTCACTTTATCCGCCTTT
>JBCCFA010000471.1:0-3447 GCA_039029975.1 Pseudomonadota bacterium | reverse complement strand
TAGAAAACTATAATACTTGAATAATCATTCAGAAATCCGAAGAATCATTTGATTCAAATAATTAGAAGTTCAAGCGCTTAAGGTGGTAATTGTGGTTGGCTATATCCCGTAAGACATCCGCTCTAGTTCTTGAAAATCCGATAACTACTGATTTGCAAAAACCTATCTCTCCTAAACGGGGATGTACGATTATATTCTGGAAAAGCCCGTTATATCCCCGCGGGCAAAAATCCAAAATAATGGTTGCGGAGAAGTGTATTTTTATAGAAATAAGCACGCAATTTCGCGCCTGTTTCAGTAAAAATACACCCTTCACAACGGTTATTTTGGATTTTTGCCGACTAGAAAAAGAGACGAAAGTGTTTCAAGGAAGATCAGGCTTTGGTATGTCAGGAAACTCATCGACATCTTCAGCCTCGCCAGCTTTTCTTGCTAATATTCGTTGAGCAGCAAATGCAATAGTTGCAGTTCCAACAATCAAACCTGCCACACCACAACCGATAGCTACTGCTAGACCTGATCGCGAGTGAACACACTTCGATGACACCAATCAGCAAAAACTTCGCAAATTGCTCAACCAGACAGTTTTAGGTTCAGACAAACCGTCAACAGCGCTTCGCAAAATGCTCGATCTTGCAAACGGACACACAGAGCTTGTAAGAGTCCGTTTTATGGAAATGCTACCTACACAAAGTCGCATGGTCTTAGCAGCGCTTCCGCATGACACACCGCTCGATAGCCTTGCAGAAGCCGCTTATAAGATGGCCGAACAGAGATAGGAACATCGCAGGTACAATCGGCAACCCCATCCTTGTTCACAAATCCCATACCAACCAACGCAGAGCCGCAAGCGTCCGCGTCGGCCACAAGCTCGCTGCAAGCCCAACTCGACGAGCTAACCCAAGCAGTGCAGGCGATTCGGGCCGATTTTTCGGACGGCTACAGAGATCGCTCCCGATCTTTTTCGCGTAACCGCTTCGGAGATTCGCGCCGCGATCGCTCTCGTAGCCGCTCGCGGAATTCCAGCCGCTGGCGGTTCGACCCGACCAGCACCACACTCTGTTTTTATCATTACCGCTTCGGTCGCAATGCTCGTAAGTGCGAGGCGCCCTGCAGTTGGCAGGATAGCCAGGGAAACGGCACTGCTCCGACTCAAGAGCGGCAACAGTCGGAGTAACCAGCGTGCGCGTCGCCGCTAGCCCAGTCGGCCATTTCCTTGCCGACAGTGGCAGTGACTGTAGCTTGCTGCCGCTTTCATATTCAGCTAACTGTACAAAATCTGATAGCATACCGTTACTTATTGCCGCAAATAAGCTCTCATTGAAAACGATAGGTAAGAAATCACTCACATTTCGTTTATCTAACCTCGCCCGCGACTTCACGTGGGACTTTATTGTGGGAGATGTCGCTCAGCCTATACTCGGTTCTGACTTTCTCGCTACCTATGGTCTGCTTACCGACTGCCGCCACCAACGCTTGGTCGACAGCGGCGCCGATCCTCTACCTGTCCCAATATCTCGCACTATTCGCCGCGTTCAATCCGTGGCGTACGCGCAAAGTGCTCCACTAACGCAACTTTTGAACAAATTTCGCGAACTTTTCACGGAACCCAGTGGGTTCGTCAAAGCCACGCACGCGGTGGTCCACCACATAGTCTCTAAGGGACCACCAGCGTTCGCGAAACCCCGGCGGCTGTTCGGCGACAAGCTACGAGTTGCGAAAGAGTACTTTGCTCAGCTGGCGCGCCAGGGAATTGTGTACAGGGGGGAGTCGCCTTACGCCACACCACTTCATATGGCATCCAAAAAACACGCGGCCGACCAATATCGCCCATGCGGTGACTATCGCCAGCTCAATAAGCAAACAGTTGCTGATCGGTACCCTATGCCAAACATAGCTGAAATAACGAATAACCTTGAAGGCTGTACTGTTTTCTCTAAGCTCGATCTTGTTGCCGCGTATCACCAAATACCCGTTGCATCGGAGGACCAGTGTAAAACGGCAATTACGACGCCGTTTGGTCTCTTTCAGTACCGTCGAATGCCTTTCGGTCTCCGAAACGCTGCACAAACCTTCCAGCGTCTCATCGACATGGCGTTTCAGGATATGCCATTCGCGTGCGCTTACATGGACGACATCCTAATCGCCAGTCGCAATCCAACCGAACATCTCGAGCATCTCGAACAGGTTTTCGGCCAACTGGCCAAGTACGGTTTGCGTCTGCGAGCCGATAAATGCCAATATTTCGCCGGCACCGTCCAATTTGTGGGTATCCAAATATCGGCTAATGGAGCTCGCCCAATCCCCGACCGGGTCGCAGCGATCTCTGATATACCTGCACCCGAGACGGTACGGGCACTGAAACGTTTCCTAGGTATGATAGGCTTTTATCACCGTTTCATACCCTCGTTTTCGCACATCGCGGCTCCGCTCACTTCGCTTACTCGGGGAAAGAACATTAAATCGTCGAGTAAGGTAAACTGGAATGAGGCAGCCTCCGAAGCGTTCGCGGCTCTCAAGCGTGCGCTGCGCAGCAGCGTACAACTGGCTTTGCCACGGCATTCCGCTCATCTCGAACTCACCACGGATGCTTCAAACTATGCCGCTGGGGCTGTGCTGCATCAGGTGGTCGATGGACAGAAAGAACCACTCGCTTTCTTCTCGCGGAAATTTTCTCCGTCGGAGGCGAAGAAATCAGCTTTTGATCGCGAGCTGCTCGCCATATTCTTCAGCCTCAAGCACTTTAGCTGGCTTCTCGGCATGAGTTTCACTATTCTTACCGATCACAAGCCACTCTTACACGCGATTAACATGAAATCGCCCACGCCACAGCAAACTCGGTGGCTCTCGTACATCTCTGAGTTTGACTGCACTATTGAACACGTCGCAGGTGCCGACAACATTGTGGCAGACCTACTATCGCGTAGTGTCAGCGCCATCAGCAGTGCGAGTTCTGACGAGCTCGCGGATCTGCAGAGCCGTGACCTCACTTTGCAGAAATTTTTTCGTACGACGACCCGGCCTCTCACGACACGTTTGACCTCGACCGGGAAACAAATCGTGTGCGATGAAAATACTAGACCTTATTTGCCCGAAGGCTTGCGTTTTCAATTTTTTCGGGATATCCACTCGCTTAACCACCCCGGACCAAACGGCACCCTCAAGCTGGTAGCACAACAGGTGGTCTGGCATAGCATGAACAAAGACGTTCGTGCATGGGCAAAGTATTGCGAAGCGTGCCAACAATCTAAAATTTCGCGTCTCACTAAGGCGCCACTGCACGAAATCCCAACAACATCACGCTTCCACACAGTTCAAATAGACATAGTCGGACCGCTGCCCACGTCAGGGAATTTCACTTACCTTGTGACCATGATTGACCGTTTCACAAAATGGTGTGAGGTCATCCCAGTGTCCGACATGTCAGCCGAGTCAGATCGGAAGAGC
>JBCCFA010000470.1:0-3455 GCA_039029975.1 Pseudomonadota bacterium | reverse complement strand
AGCAGTGCAGCGTACAACTTGTGCCGCGGCACACAATCATACGCCATGCGCAAGTCAACGAACACCGCAAACAGGGGAGATTTGCGACACAAAGCAATTTGGCACATAGTCTACAACAGCACCGAATTGGCGGACTGCTGCGTCACAGATAGCACTGCTCGAATTGGTGCCAGAGAAGATCCGTTCGTACAAAGACTAACCTGACAACGCAAAGTAGTGCGAAAAAAATAAAGGAATCCTGATGGAAGAAAACGCATATTCTCCCCCCGAAGCGGAACTATTGAGCGATTCGGAAAATGAAGCAAGTCGGCTTGCATCGAGATGGGCGAGGTTAGGTGCCTCCATAGTCGATGGTGTCACAATCATGATAGTTACCCTTCCGGTAATGTACTTAACCGGTGGCTTCGAGGGCATCTCAGAGAACCAGCAACCGTCGTTTTTGCACAGTATGGGTATGGCAATCCTATCGATTGTTGTTTTCGCGATTATCAACACGAAATCTCTCATCGACCGCGGGCAAACACTTGGCAAGAAGTTGTTAAACGTCAGGGCCGTGTCTGCGGTGAACGGTGAAACTGCGACGAGGGAACAACTACTGCGAAGATACGCCGTTTATCTATTACCGAACCAGATACCCTTTTTGGGTGGGATATTTTCGTTAGTCAACATTTTGTTTATTTTCGGAAGCCGTAAACGATGTATACATGACATCGTTGGCGATACGATTGTGGTTAGGTGCTGACGTAGCGTTGAAATTGCGTGCCTTCGAGAGAAATATCGAATGATCGGCCGCTAAATTTTCGGTAAAAATCGGGGACAGACCACTTTTCCCTTCAATTTACAAATTGCAACCTTACCCGGCGCTAAACGTGGTCTGTCCCGAGTTTTCGAGAAAATCGGGGGACACCCTGAACCTCCCCCCGTTTAACGGACACTTTTAATCAGAGGCAAAGCCTCATAAAGGAGTGTCGAATGACTAGCAATGGAAGACCCTATAAAACGTACCCCAAAGCGTTCAAACTAGAAGCTCTTAAGCTGATGGAGACATCGGGCAAGCCTGCCAGTGAAGTAGCGATGCAGCTTGGTATCAGGCGGAACCAACTCTACAAGTGGAAAGAGCAGATGAATAAGAAAGGTGAGGTGGCTTCGAGCAAAAGAGGTCGTCCAAAAAAGGAAGAGCAAAGCGAGCTGAGCCGGTTACGCGCGGAGAACGCCCAACTGCGGGAGGACGTTGAAATTCTAAAAAAGGCGGCAAAGTACTTCGCGAAGGAACAGGAGTGAAGTACGCCTTTATCCGCGCTCATTGCGATGAACATGCCGTCGTACGCCTCTGTGAGTTACTGTGCGTTTCAACCAGCGGTTACTATGACTGGTATGACCGCCCCGAGAGCAATCGAACGCGCGAGAACCGCGAGCTGACCGCTAAGATTCATCACTTCCACCAACGCTCCAAGGCGATCTATGGCTCGCCAAAGATCCACGAAGATCTGGTGGCAGATGGTCAATCATGCAGCGTAAACCGGGTTGCCAGACTGATGAACCAAGCAGGTATTAAGTCAAAGCTAAGTCGTCAATTTATTGTAACGACAAACTCGAGGAACACCGCAGCGCCGGCCCCTGATTTGTTGAAACGTCACTTCCGTGTTGACAGACCGGACACTGCTTGGGTATCGGACACTACGTTCATAGCGACGCGAGAGGGCTGGTTGTTTTTGGCCGTAATACTCGACCTGTTCTCTCGTCAAGTGATCGGCTGGGCGATGAGCAACAGAAACAATACTGCCTTGGTCCAAGACGCACTGACGATGGCCATTTGGCGCCGCGGAAAAACCAAAGGTGTTATCGTGCATTCCGATGAAGGTAGCACTTATGCGTCATGTGATTATCGCAAACAACTGGCGAGGTATGCTCTGATTTGCAGTATGGCGCGCAAAGGAGAGTGTTTGGATAATGCTGTGGCAGAAAGCTTCTTTGGCTCACTGAAAAACGAGTGGGTCGACCATGAAGACTACCGCACACGACAACAGGCCAAGCAGAGCATCTTCGAATACATTGAAGTGTTCTATAATCGCCAACGTCGGCATGCGACTTTGAATTACAAGACTCCGGTCGAATTCGAAGCCATGCTTGATAGCAATTAAATCGTCCGTTTTATCGGGGGAAGCTCAGACCCTATTTCCCTTCGATTTACAAATTGCAACTTTACCCGGCACTAAACGTGGTCTGTCCCGAGTTTTTCATTTATGTGGGCGTTACGTTGAATGACGAAGTTTGAACTTGGAGAGTACTATTAATCGTGTTAGACCAAGTTGACACGGAAAAGCGAAAAGCATTCTTGAGAGCCGCAGCGATAATTATATTGGTTAGTGTGGTCGGTCTGGCAATATTCTTGCCGCTACTTCGCGACGCCTTTATTGACGCTGCCCTTGAGCACCTTCGCCATCTAGCTGAGCAAAAAGAGTTAGGCGAAGTCGTGCGAGCCGACGGCACTGCCATTTCCACAGTATTTAATTTCAATTTTAATTTTAATTTTGATTTCAGCGTTGATCCTGGTGTTCTATTAGCAGGCGTATCCTCGTTGATAGCAGCTATCGCGTATTGGATAAAAACGTTGCGTTTTGATCGACCTGAACCACCGACAAGTGGAGGTTCCGGCTCAAGCTCATCAAACAATGGCCCTACAATCTCGAGCGAAGAACTGACGACAAATGATGACCAAGGTTAGCAAGTTCTAGCGGGCAATCTGGTGACCCAAATTTAACCTAACAAATCGCTGGGGACGGACGCTTGACTGCGGCTTTCCCTTCCTTACCGCTCCGATCGGCCGCCCTCAAACCCCACTCAACTTAGACGTTAGCTGTGCCAATCAGAGCTACAAAATCTCATTCGTTATAGAATGAGGTGGTAAAGTTGAAAAGGATATCGCGTTGAACGAAATGAAAACAGACGGAGTTCCAAAGAACAATTCGCGACGAAGGTTAGTGGTTACAGTCCACGGAATACGAACATACGGTCGCTGGCAGGAGCAACTTGGAGCCCTTCTCGAATCTCATGATTCAGCATTCAGCGTACATCATTTTAAGTACGGTTACTTTTCCGCATTAGCGTTCATCGTACCTTTTACGCGATGGCTGATGACTAGAAGGTTCAGGAAGGACTTGATCAGTATAGCTAAAAGTTCAGATTGGGATCGCATCGACATAGTTGCCCATAGTTTTGGCACTCACCTTGTTGCTTGGGCATTGTATCGAATGGCAACAAGGCACCACATAAAGGTACATACAGTAATTCTTGCAGGTAGTGTTCTTAAACCCGGTTTTCCCTGGCGTGAGCTTATGGGTTCAAAAGAATGTGTATTGCGTATTGTAAATGACTGTGGCGTTCGTGATAACGTACTTCTCTTAAATCAAGTCTTCGTCCTTGGCACAGGGATGGCGGGACGTGCGGGATTCAGT
>JBCCFA010000469.1:0-3461 GCA_039029975.1 Pseudomonadota bacterium | reverse complement strand
CGACCAAGGGTTTAACATCGAATCCCACGTTCGCGCCATCAATTGGGAACGGAGTGCCTTCAGCTGCAGTTGGTACGTCTAAATTGACTGGAATACCAGAGCCCGTCACCCTCGATCTATTCGAGGCCGCCATGTCGTTACTTGTCGCGGTGAAGTCTGCGGCGTCGTCTGTGGCCTCTGCGTCAACAATAAGCGGCGATAAACTACCTGCCGTGGCGTTGCTGGTCGCCGTAAACACGAGCCGAGCGCTAAGAACCGTGGAACCGGGGGAAACTGGGACTTTAAAAATTGTACCGATGACGTAATCACTGTTGTTGCCCATCGGTAATCCATTTAACGAAAGTTTCATTGTCCCGTTCGGTGCCATCCGTGCGTCGTGATCACTTTCGATCACCGGAATGGAGTGCGTTTTTACGTTACACCCGGTCTCCGGTGGGACGACGCCCGATTGGGAATATGCAACCCTAAGAACGGGTGGAGCACCGCCTTCAAAACTTTGGGCCGCGCGCATAACGTTGGCTGTATCGCCCTCAAGAATGACAGCGATATCATTTCCGCCACACCAGCCGCCGCGATCGGTAACTTCTTGTACCACCGCCTTAATATCGGGAGTGGAGTATGATTCACCTTCGCTCCAGTCACCCATTTGCGCCACAGTCCAGGATTCGTTCGCCGTGGTCGGTGTGCGCGAATTGATGCTGGTAGAAAAATCGGCCGCATCATCGGTGTCTTCTGCATAAATTGTCACCGCATCTGTTGGTGCAGTGCCGTCCTGATTAAGGTTCGGTGACGCCGCGGTAAAATCTATCGCAGCATCGAGTATTTCCGCGCCTTGCGGGATTCTTATGTCTTGGAAGCGCAACCCGATTCGTTGCCGTGTCGTTGCCGGAAAGCTTGTGTTTGCGCAATAGGTGACCGTAAGCTCTGCCGATTTTGTGCTGCTGAGGTTACGTGCATAAATTTCGCGGCCTAATCCACCACCGTCTCCAGCGACCATAATGTTCATCAAGTCCTCGTCACCGTCGCTGGGGGCTGGTGAACTAACTGTGAGATCGTTGTTCCACCCAGGTTGATTGACAATTTCTTGAACAATGGAGGTGATATCAGGGGTCGCTAGGGTTTGCTCGGCGTTAACGGCCGGGACGCCGGGCCAGCTAACTAACGCGCTTGTTTGAGTTCGGTTACTGATATTGTCACTGCCGTTATCGAAATCGTTAGGTTTAACGACGCTCTCGCCAAAAATGTTGGTATCGACGTCATCGCTACCATCTGTGCGGGCGGTAAAATCAATTTTCGCGCTGATAATCGGGGCCATCGCCGGCAAAACCGGTGTACCGTTTCCATCGAAGGTGAAAATGAATCCTGAGGGGTCATCAGCGAGCTGAATGGTATTTTCGTCCCGGACGTTGCCGGTTGACAGGTCTTCAGAATCATCCTGGTCGTCGTTATCAATTCTAGCAATCACTTGAACGCGGTCGCTCGGTGCGCACTGTTGGTAGGCAATCTCTATGATTTCTTCAGTAGTAGTTGGATTAACGGCAGCAATTGTTTGCGAGGCGTCATCATCGCCGGCAATGATTGTAGATGTTACTTCGCTACGTCCGCCTTCGGATGCGAAGTCCGTCAAGGGTGCATCGAGATTTGCGACCGGGAACAACACGGTGCCGCCCGTCGGCATGTAGCATACATTTTGCCACCAACTACCACTGTTGCCACCATGTTTTTGGCCGCCAGCAGCAATTTGATCGGCATTACAGGTTCGAGTTGCGGAATTGTTCTCGGGGTTTTTCGTACCGTTCATTCGCATAACACCGACGTTTACATTGTCGAGACCGCCAATGAGGGTATCCATTGCTTCACGTAGTGTGTCGATTCGGGATTTATCGGTGCTGGTGACTTTACTTTTCATACTCAATGATGTGTCTAGCACGAACAGTACGTTATGGCGGATCGAATTGCCGGCCAATTCGCCGAGATAGAGTTCGGTATCATCTGCTTTGACGACAGGCGAGCTGCCCATAGCCATCGCAATAAAGGCCGTTCCGCAAAAATGGGTGAGTTTTGAAATTTTCATAATAGTTACTCCTAGTCGTGCCTAATCAGGGCCGACTTGGTATGCGCCCGCACTAACGGTCGCCGATGTTGCTCTGGTGTTTCCAGTGCTTTGTAAATCAAAAAAGAAATAAACTTTGCCCACGTCCCAGCCGCGACGGCCGCGGGCGATGGTATTTTTTTCCTCGCGGAACCAAGCTCGATAGGTAATATCTGCCTCATAGCTTGTCCCTAAATCAGTTTCATCGAGTGGGACCGGTGTGTAATCGTAAACGTCATCGGCCTTATCGAATGTGCCTTGATCATTAACGAGGTTGGTGTAGTCGAACGCGTTACCGTCGGCGAGCGCGATTTGTAAACCAGATTCTGCTAGTTGAAACGCACGGTTCATTTCCTGCGCGTTAGCGGCCATTTTTTCTTCAAGCGTATTGGTACTCATAGAGGTTATTGCGAGTACTGTCATAATCGTGAGCAGTACGAGCGCTGTTACTAAGGCAGCACCCGATTGATTGCGTTTGTTCAAAATTGTCATTAGTTTGTTCGCCGAATTAAATGGTTTTACTGCAGACTTCGATTTCGGACATCGACGGTAGCGGTGAAGACTCGACGCCGCCGCCGATCGTTAAGGGGTCCCACTGTGTTACCAAGTAATGAGTAGGTAGCCGAATCTAGGTCGCCACCGTATTCTTCAACCGATCGAATCAACAGGGATATCCTTACGCTCACAACATCAGCCCAGTCGGAAACGCTATCAGCTTGGACGTAAACATCGGCAACTTCATCGGCGCCGCTTGTATCTTCGCCGTACATGATTTGCATGTTTTCAACGCCTTCCACCATGGCATCAACTTGATTGAAGCCGGATTGGCGAAATAACATCGGTGCGCCGCTAGGGTCGTTAGCGATGTAGTATCGATGGGTGATGTAACGTAACAGTTCGGCTTCTTCAGTGTAGGCCTTAGTTAGCGTCGCATTCGCGTTACCGGGTTCAGCACCAGCACCTGGAGTACCCGCGCTATGGGTTACGGTTGTTTTGCATGTGTCCGATGGGCCGGTGGATTCCTGGCCGGTGCCACTGCAACCAGATGTGTTGGGATTGGACGTAATGATTACGGCATCCGCCGATGCGCAGTCGCTAATTACAATGGCGTCACCCATTTCCAAACCACTCTCCGCTGAAATATGAATTTGGCTTGAACCCAAGGTGACGGCAGGATTCATAACGTTTACATCCGTCGGTGCCAGATATCGAATTGTAATTCCGTCCGTACCAGTGAGCATTGATGAAACTTCGTCGGTGCTGTTTCCAGGCTCCCAGTTCGCCGCCGATTCTGAACCTTCGAGGGGCTCGAAGAAGTACAGATCGGTTGGGTCCGCGTTGCCGTTGATGTGATTATTCACTTGGCTGG
>JBCCFA010000468.1:0-3490 GCA_039029975.1 Pseudomonadota bacterium | reverse complement strand
GAGAGCACATTATATTGCAAGCTTCGAATAACGAAAGAGGCTTAACAACCGCGTGATATGGAAATTACTGAGAAAACTTGTCGCAGTCTCCCCGCCTCTAAGTTAGTTGCGAAACACGTCAGAGCTAACGAAATAATCATGCAATTGCTCGTTTTTATATTAATGCTCATGGCATCCACGCTATGTTCTGCTTTCGATTTTAATTTTCGAGTCGAACTAGGAGCTTGGGCCCATGATGGAGCATTTGATGAAAATCAAAACCGTGTGTACATATCAATTCCGGATTTAAATCAAGTCGTTGTAATCGACATTTCTAACGCTTCGATAACTAATCGCATAAACCTTGGCGCAGCTCCTAAAGGAATCGATCTGAGCAGCGATAACTCGAAATTATTTGTTGCACTCGACGGGGTGGGCGCGGTTGCCGTGATAAATACCGGCGATTTATCGATCTCAAATACGATATCCGTCGCCGAAGCGTTAGACAGTGTGCATACGCTTGATGTTCTTGAGGCAGCACCAAATTTGCTATTCGCCTCTTCATCTGACAAACGGACTTCACACCTTGCACGAATCGAATTGGGGGATGAAATAGTCGTAACGCGAGCTGTTTCTGGATACAGGTTTGACGACCCAATTGAATTCGCCCGGCGATCCGATGGTGTATCGTTGTTTTTGTGGGAAAACGACCACGGAAATGACTATCGTATTTATAATTTGGACATCTCTAGCAAACCGGCTGTAATTGCGGCGAATTCGATCTATGGGGAATTGAGTTATTCCGATCATCTGGTGCTTTCTCCAGATAATCAATTACTAATTACGAGTGAAACCGAGATCGTTGATGCTACTTCATTAGCAGTTATTAAAACCTTGGAACGCGCAGCAAACGCGTTCGACACTGGCACAGGAAAATTCTACCGCGCGAATAGTAATGCCTGGAACGAATATTCGGTCGAAGAGTACAATTTAATCACTGACCAAATCGAAAACTCAAAAACCGTGCCCTGCGAAGGGGCCACGGCTCTCAAACCAAATTGGTTTGCAGTGGAAGATAAGGGCGAGAAAATTTTGCTCGCTTCGAGCAACTTTTTTTGCGGAACTTATTCAGTGGACCCCGCTACTACTGGCTGGATCTGGCTGAAGGAATCGCACTATGAGTTCGACGAGAATTCACCCTCTGAGCAGGTTGAGATTTGTCGGGGCGGCGGCAGCGCGGGCGCGATCACGGTGGACGTTACCGCAACTGACGGCAGTGCGTCGGTGTCCAGCGACTACCTACTACTGCAATCGCAAGTGAATTTTTCCGCTGATGAGGCAGGGTGTGAATCGCTAGATATTTCTTTGGTCGATAATTTTCTTAGTGACGGAAATAAAACTTTCGAGATTTCTATAGCCTCTAATATAGGTTCAACGAATATATTACGCTCACGCGCGACGGTTGTTATTGTCGATGACGAACCTCTCGACGGCCCATTCAAGAACGCGCTAATTCCGGTAAATAAACTTTTAACTGACGGTGTCGGTAGGATGGTGCTCGACCGCTCAAATAATCGGCTCTACGTTGGCAATAACAAAATAGAGATTTTTGAATTTCCCAGGCTAACGCCGCTTGGCGAAATAGAAACCTCTGGTTATCCGGCTTGGATGACGCTCGATGAAGCGGCGCAAAGAATGTACGTTAGCTTACAATATCCCAGCCGAGTCGCCGTTGTTGATCTAACGTCGCAAACCTTAGAGCGGGAGATAGACGTATCGAATGAGCTGCAAACCCCGAAAATAGGTTTCTCAGTTTCGCCCGTAACCAACCGACTAATCGTTTCTGGTTACGAGACATATAGAGACTTCCAAACGATTGCGGATGTTTCAATTGAAATGCCGCCGTTTATCGTGGATGTGGACGAGCAATCGACCAACTTGGAAACCGGGCCGTTTGCCAGACTACCAGGTAGCGACGAATTTTTTGGTATGACAACAGGATTTCCGAGGGCGATTGGAAAATACTCTGCCGCTACCAACCCAATTCAGTTTGTTAGCAGAAGCCCTCTTGGAATTCCCAGGATAAATCGACTCTTTCTTGAACCCAATGGTGAGCGCCTATATACAGAAGATGGATTAGTGATTGACACGGAAACGATGCTGCCCGTGGGCTATATTGCCGAACTACCATATGGCATTCCCGATAAAATTGTTGACTTTTTCAATCACACATCTGAAATAGTTGTTGCGGAAGACGACGATATAAAGATCTTTGATCGAAACACGTTGCTCGAAAAACAAACACTCAATTTGCCACCGTGCGACCGATTGAACTATTTGGAAGTGGACCGTGACGGCTATGGTTTGGTAGTTGCTAATTATACGCGGCTCTGTGCGCTTGCCGGGAATCGGCATGGCTTCTTTCACTTCGAAAAGCAACTTTTTGAAGCTTCGGAAGCGGATATTCACGCGCTGCCAAACATTTGCCGCGCCTCGGGAAGCGAAGGCCCTGCTTCAGTCGAATTGATGACATTAACAGGGCAAGTTAACGATTTTACAGAGGCAATGCCCGGCACACATTACGAATCGATAAATTCGCTCTGGATAAGTTTCGAAGATGGAGAATCCGGCTGTAAAAGCGCGGAGATTCCGCTTCTGAACGACAATATAGGCACTGCACCGCGTGCGTTTCGCCTAACAATAAATGACGTGATTGGAGGAGGCGAATCTGTTGCTTATGACGATAGTCAAAATAGCTTCTCTTTCGTCGAAACAGTTGAATCTGCGGTGCTGATTAGTGACGACGACGCTGATGTCGCGATCGCTGAACTTAATTCCGAAGAAGTTTACTCTGGAGAGTCAATCGAATTTACCGTAACTGTGGCTAATAATTCGCCAGGTCCCGATACTGTAGACATTACGGTAACAAGCGAAGACCGCGAAGATTTCATCGTAAGCAGTATTTCATCGAATTCTGGTACATGTAGTGCACCAGCCGGTATCTTATGTGATTTTGTCGAAATCCAACCGGGCGAGGTAATAAGTATCGATGTAACGGCAAGACTCGTTGGTAGCGGCGAATTTTCGAATATTTTTTCCATCGAAGTCGACGGACCCGACAGCAACCCTTTGACTAATTCTACCGCTCTTAACTACACAATTCACAGCTTACCCACCTCGAACCTCCTGGCGCCACTTATTCCAGGCGCCACCGCAAACTATCAACGCGGAAACCTGCTTTACACTAAATCGGTATCAGCTCATCCAATTTACGATATATATGGAGTTCAAGATTCGGACGATTTGTCGAGTTCGTTTTTTAACTCCGACGATGGCCTGTATGAGCATGGCACATACGAGACAACGACTGAATTCGCTCGGCCAAGTCCCCCGTTGAAGACTTTAAACTACCAACCAAACGTAGGGGACGTAGTTAACCAAAATGGGTTTCTACAAATAAGAAGAATAGGTGTACCCGATTTCTCTTATCCATTTACGTCGACTTCGACGG
>JBCCFA010000467.1:0-3494 GCA_039029975.1 Pseudomonadota bacterium | reverse complement strand
GAATAATGAAACTCGGAAATAGCAGGCTCTTGTGTCACAAACGTATCGAAAAACACAATTTGCCAATCGTTCGGCAGCGAAGGCGTGATCGAATTAAACAAATTTATGATCGATGTTTGACCATCGAATATGTCGGCCGCGTTTTGGCCCCGCATCAGGAAATAACCGCCGAGAGTCTGCAGCACCGGATATTCTGGAAACGATTCGCGGTAGCGGTAACGTTTTAACCGCTCAAATGTATTATTCGGATGCAATGTTAATGTTTGCGTTTTCATGGGCGGATTTTCGAGCACCCCACGAAATGAATGCAGCAACGGCGATGTGGCAGGTGTTTGTGTACTTTCGTCCGAAAATGTCGTGCCGAATACCTTGGCTGTATCTCTGACAACCTCATTAACCCCAAGCTGCAACGGTGCTTTCAGGAAAAACGAAAAATCTTCGAAGGTGCCTACAAACGCGTCAGCACCAAGAGTTTCGGGATCGCGTAACCTGAACCCTGACACCGCGCCGGTCGGATTCATTCCCGCAACAACGTAGTCATCGGCGGTAAGCCACTCGCCGTCTGGCCCAAAGCCGCGGTCGATGAACGTGGGCGCCGTAACGCCTTCAAACTTAAACCGATCGTCAGGTTCGATAAATCTTAAAACAGTCGCCAACGCGAGTTTGGTGACTTTGGTTGCGAAAGGAAAATCTATTGTGTCGGGCACATCGGCCGGCAAGTGGTAATTCGTGTTTCGGAACGGCCCGGTATCATTGAGCATGAGGGCAGGAAATGCTTCTGCCCAAAAACTCGCATGATCACTTCGTTGCGTATCTGGAAAGCAGCCGCCATCACCTAGTACTTCCCCAGCAAAAATCTCCAAATCGCTAACAAATTGCTCTCGGGCTCCCAGCAGTATGTGCAAAATTTGCGTCGACGGTAAATTTACGGTGATCGCAATTCTCTCGCCGGTAGTAATCCCTGGTGGCGTAATTTGAATGCACTCAGAGGGCGAGAAGACGCATTGTTGATAGGGGAATTCGGACGGTAGCGGGCAAGTTGGATCGTCTTTAAATTCGACTTGGCAATTGGGGGTGGTACAGGTGTAGCCGATCATCTCTAAGGAAAACATGCCGATGATATTTTCGCCATTCGCTTTTGCGGTTTCCGCATGTAGTTTACTGCCCAAGTAACCGACTTCTTCGAAAGTGAATCCAATGAATCGGATTGTTTTCGGCAGCGACTGGTTCGCTAAGACGCGCGCAATCTCGAGCATGCCGGCGACACTGCTGGCGTTGTCGTCGGCCCCAAAACTGGTTCTTACCGTATCAAAGTGTGCCCCAATAATGAAAATTTCGTCTGGGTTCGTGGTGCCAGCTATTTCGGCCACGATATTTGCGCTGCTGCGCTGATCTTCGCCAACACCAATTTGCATCTCTTCGCGAGCAACCGTGTATCCATAAGATTCGAGTTCGTTGGTGAGATAGGTTTCTGTGTTCGCTAACTCTTGATCAGAGTAACGAGGTGTTGCTGCTAGCGCCCGAATATGATTTTCAATATTTGTCGCATTGACATTCGAAACGAGCGCGGTGATGTCTATTGCGAGGCTCGACGGTGGGAATATCGCAACGAGCGCCACTAACAAGTACATTCGGCGGCCGGTGGTCGTCCTTATGATCGCGGTCATTAGCATGAAATTCCAGTTTCGCTAAACACTGATCGATGATTCCTTATTAAACCATACGACACAGCAAAGTAACCGGTAGTTCTACCTGAATCGCGTGGCGGTTTGTTCGGAGCTACATATTTTGCGATGCAATAAACGGACTTTGATTTATAGGAAAACAAAAACAGCTTTGCGGATATAATCGATGGCGAGCCTTGGTTTGGGTTTGCCTTCAAAGGAGTATCAAAATGATTCAAGTTGGCCTATGTCAAATTGCACAAAGTTACGGTTTCGACGACCTGTCGGATGAGCAAATGTACGAACAAGAAATCGATAGCGCCGTGCTCGCCGAGGAAATGGGATTTGATTTGGTCTCAATGGTTGAGCATCATTTCGAAGACTACGCGGCTTGCCCTGATAATTTTGTTTACCTTGCCCACTTGGCGGCTAAAACATCACGCATAAAACTTATGACGGGCGCGGTAATCGTACCCTGGAATACCCAACCTTTCCGAGTTGCTGAGAAAGCCGCGTTACTTGATAACCTGAGTGGCGGTAGGCTGATACTTGGGCTTGGTCGCGGTTTATCACGAATTGAGTATGCTCAAACTGGCGTGGATATGGACGAATCGCGTGAACGTTTTGACGAAGCAACCCCCTTAATTCTCGACGCCCTTGAAACCGGTGTGATGCAGGCGTTCGAAAGCAAATATTTTTCGCAACCGGAAGCGAAAATTCGACCACGTCCGCGCCAATCTTTTAAAGATCGCACCATGCAAGTTGCGATGTCGGGGGATTCGATCATTGAAGCGGCAAAGCATGGATTAAAGATGTTGCAGTTCGCGTACAAACCTTTAGAAGTGCATAAACAAGAGGTCGCAACCTACGCCGATCAGTTCCGAAAGTCGCACAATAGCGAACCACCTATTCCATTTTTCGTCGACTTCTGCGTCTGTGATGAAAATGCAGATCGCGCGGCCGAGACAGCAGGTAAACACGTGCGCGCTTACTTAGTGAGTTTGTTGCGGCATTATGAATTGCTAAATGATCACTTCGCGAAAATGGATGGCTATGCGGAGTATGGTGAAGCAGCAAAATTGTTGGCCGCGGCTGGTCAAGAATCTATGGCAGATGATTATCTCGCTGCCCAGACTTGGGGAACGCCAGAACAAATTCTCGAGAAAATAAAAACGCGCCGTGAAGTGCTGGGTGATTACGATATTTTATTGTGCACTCGCTTTGCCGGCACCCCATGGGAAGTTACCCAGCGCACCATCAAAACCTTTGGTGAGAAAGTGCTACCGGAATTGCGTCAATGGCACACGGCGCAAACAATCGCGGCCTAAGCCTGCAGCGAACAGTTAATAAACGCTAAGCGGTTCAGGAACGATACAAGCGGCCTGGTAGCTCGCCGGTATGCTCACCCGCTTCAAATGTTACCGCGCCATTGACCATCGTTAGCTCGTAACCCTGCGCGCGTTGGATTAACCGTTGTCCGGACGCGGGCAGGTCGTTCACCATTTCTGGGACCGGCAGAGTGATGTTGTCGAGATCGATTAAATTCAAATCGGCGCGCAGGCCAGCCGCTATAGTGCCGCGATCGTTAATGCCGTAAAGCGCAGCGGTGTCACGCGTTTGCATGCGCACGGCTTGCTCTAGATCAATTTTTGGACCTTGCTTGCGATCGCGAACGAAATGTTCAAGCAAATAAGTCGGCGCACTCGCGTCGCAGATCAAACCGCAATGCGCGCCACCGTCACTAATGCCGAGAATTGTATTAGGATGCAGCATCATTTCGCGAGCGGCATCGTAGTTACCAGCGTTATAGTTGAATAAAGGCGAATAAAG
>JBCCFA010000466.1:0-3498 GCA_039029975.1 Pseudomonadota bacterium | reverse complement strand
AGTGTGCGACATCATCGCACATGAAGCCCGCTATCATGTTGCTATTCGTGCTATTTTCCGGCGTCGCGTTTGGCGCAGACAGCAAGCCGTGGCGACTAAATAACGCTTTGCAGACCCCGGATTGGTTAAGCCTGAGCGGTACCTTTCGCGCACGGTTTGAGAATCTCGACGACCGTTTCCGTCGCGGTCGTACCGGCAGCGACCAGGCGGTGGTTAGCCGATTAACGCTAAAGTCCGAACTTAAACTTGGTGATTTCGTCGCGGCAGGAGAATTAATTGATTCGCGTGCGTTTTTCAACGACACAGGAAGTAACGTATCCGCCGGTATTGTTAACTCGACGGAGCTTCTGCAAGGCTATCTGCGGTGGGCGGCTGAGGGTTTATTCTCTGAGCAAAGCACCAGCGCCTTAACTTTAGGCAGAATGACGCTGGATGTTGGCAGTCGGCGTTTCGTTGCTCGCAATCGTTTTCGCAACACCATTAATTCGTTTACCGGTATCGATTGGCGTTGGCAAGATAAAACTGGTCGCGAGTTCAGAGCTTTTTATCTCCTCCCTGTGCAACGCTTACCAAACGATCGTCCTTCCTTGCTAGACAACGACGCGGCGTTTGACAAAGAGCATAGCGACGTTTCCTTTTGGGGCGTGTTTTATAAATTTTCACTTTGGCATAAAGATTTTGTTGAGCTATACGCATTTTTACTTGATGAAGATGATGCAACTAATCGACGCACGAAAAATCGGGAAATAACGACAACTGGGTTCAGGGTGTGGCGTAAAGCCGCAATGTCTCAGTTCCACTACACGCTAGAAAGTGCAATACAGTTCGGTGATTCACGTGCGACAACCGCCGCAACGGATACTACAGATTTAGATCACCTAGCACACTTTCATCACGTGGAAGTGGGCTATAGTTTTGCTGCGCGTTGGCAGCCGCGATTGCTTTTTCAGTACGACTACGCCAGTGGTGATAATAATCCAATTGATCGAGATAATGAGCGGTTCGATACCTTGTTTGGTGCGCGCCGGTTTGAGTGGGGGCCAACCGGCATATATGGTCCCTTTGCCCGGGCGAATCTGAGTTCGCCGGGTTTGCGCTTAAAAGTAAAGCCCGCTCCTAACATCACAAGTTTTCTTGCTTACCGTGGCTATTGGCTTGCCTCAGACAAAGACGCTTGGACAACCGCCGGCGTGCGCGATCCAAGCGGTAACGGTGGCGCTTTTCTTGGGCACCAAATCGACTTCCGTGTGCGTTACAACCCGGCGCCTAAAAATATAAGGATTGAAATGGGTTTGGCCCATCTATTCCTTGGAGAATTTGCCGAAACTGCACCAAACGCCAATAGCGCTGACGATTTAACGTATTCCTATTCCCAAGTTGTACTCACTTTTTAGGTTCATGGATTTCTTTTCTTCATTCGTTATCGCTTTTGAACTCATCCAGAGTTTCGATGGCAACCTCATTGAGGTGGTGCTGCTGTCGTTGCGCGTAAGTGTTAGCGCGCTGCTCACAAGCGCGGTCATAGGGATTCCTTTGGGTGCATTGTTAGCGATTAGTCGCTTCCCGTTGAGGGGGTTATGTGTAGTTCTCGTCAATGCTTTATTAGCGCTACCGCCGGTCGTTGTCGGTTTGATGGTTTATATGATGCTTTCTAACGCGGGGCCTTTTGGTTGGCTGCAGCTGTTGTATACACCCGCTGCGATGATTATCGCCCAATGCATTTTAGTCACACCAATTATCACCGCCTTATCCCGTCAGACGTTCGAGGATATGGACGCGATTTATCACGAGCAACTAACCTCTTTAAATATTTCTGGCGTGGATAAGATGCTCACACTGCTTGTCGAATCACGTCACATATTGCTAACGATTCTCCTCGCAGGCTTCGGACGAGCTATCTCAGAGGTTGGCGCGGTGATTATTGTCGGCGGCAACATTAATCACGTGACACGAGTAATGACGACAACTATCGCGCTCGAAACTTCAAAGGGCGATCTTGGTCTCGCTTTGGCACTGGGCATTATCTTGCTAGCCATCGCGCTTGCCATAAATCTTGCGGTGGCTGCGATTAAAAACGTCGATGAACGAAAAAACTATGTCTCCGCGCGCTAGCGATATCGCATCCGATTTATCGAACTCGGCTGTCGATGTTTTGCCGATCAGCATCGAGAATTTGCGGTACAACGCGGGCGGTGCGGCTATCATCAAATCGACATCTATGACTTTTGCCGATGTGCCTTGCACGGCTGTTGTTGGACATAATGGCGCTGGCAAAAGCGTTTTATTACGACTCATGCACGGCCTATTAACGCCAACTCAAGGCGAAATTTATTGGGGTGCCGAGCGACAACGCTATAAGTCCGACGCCATGCGTGATTGGCAGGCTATGGTGTTTCAAAAGCCGGTGTTGCTACGGCGCAGCGTAGCCGCCAATTTGAGATTTGTGCTGAAGAGACAAGGTTTAAGTCGTGGCGCTGTTCAAAATGCGTTGCAGCAGTACCTTGAGATAGCGAACTTGAAGGAAGCGGCGCACCGTCCCGCTAGCGTTTTGTCGGGTGGCGAAGCTCAACGATTAGCGATTGCCCGAGCGCTTGCAACCAAGCCCGAAATTCTCTTTTTGGATGAACCTACTGCGAGCCTAGATCCCACAGCAAAAGCGAGTGTGGAAGCATTACTCCAGCGTGTGATGCAACACGGCGTCAGGTTGATTTTGGTCACACAAGATATCGGTCAAGCCGCTCGCCTCGCCACCAACGTCGTCGTGATGGACAACGGCGAAATCGCTGAAACAGGTTCCGCAACGCAAATCTTAAGCAAACCGCGCTCGCCAGCAGCTCGGGCATTTCTAAATCATGAAATCGATTAGGGGTATCGTATGTTCCCAAGAATGTTAGTAATCCTGGCGTTTTTCGTTTTCACCATTGAAGGTTACGCCGACTCGAAATTTATCGTGGTGCAATCCACTACGTCGACTCAGAACTCGGGTTTATTAGATTACGTCTTACCGCAATTTACTGAACAGTCTGGTATTGAAGTTCGGGTTGTTGCTGTTGGTACTGGGCAGGCGATCAAAAATGCGCGCAACGGCGATGGTGATGTATTACTGGTTCATGCTAAGTCCGATGAATTAGCTTTCGTCGCCGATGGATTTGGTATCGAGCGCTACGATCTGATGTACAACGATTTTGTGATTGTTGGGCCGAAGCAAGATCCAGCGGCTATTCGTAGTAGTCAAAACGTTGCCAGCGCCTTCGCGAAAATTGCCCAAAACAACATGGCGTTTATTTCCCGTGGCGATAACAGCGGTACGCACAAGAAAGAACTGTCGCTGTGGAAAAACACCAATGTAGATACAGTCTCTGAAAGTGGCACCTGGTATCGCGAAAGTGGCAGCGGCATGGGCGCGACGCTGAATATGGCCAGTGCAATGAAGGCTTATACATTAACCGATCGCGCGACGTGGATAAGCTTCAAAAATAAAGGTGAATTGGCTGTCCT
>JBCCFA010000465.1:0-3509 GCA_039029975.1 Pseudomonadota bacterium | reverse complement strand
CCCAAAGTCCGTCGACCACTTGTCGTTGGGACCCATCGCGTTCGTCGTCTCGACGAACACGTCGTTGAGCTCGCCACAGGCAAATTACACGCACTAGCGTAAACGAGTAAGCTCGTTAAATTAAAGCCTTTGGTCGCCGGGTGATCAGCATACTTTGTCGTAAGTAATAAAGCGGGATTATCTAACCCGTTGGCCAAGCTGCTTGGGTCGATTAAAGTGCCAGGCAGCTTTTCAACCCCAAGGATGTCTGCTAGCGCTTTCATCTCTACCGGTTCTTCGGGATCGGACAACCACAGCAGGTTACCTCCTCGGGAGATATATCGGGCTAGCAATTTAAATTCGGCGTTTAGGTAAGCCAATTGCGGACTCGCAACGACTAACGTCGACGTGTTGTCGGGTATTGCTTGAACCGAACTTAAGTTTAGCTCCTGAACATTAAGTCCCCTCGCACGCAAAACTTTCACCCAGGCAGACACGTCGTGATTAGCTTCACGATTGGGGTTGCGTTCACCGTGGCCGGAGACGAACACGACGTAACGTTGTTCGTTTCGGGCGAGGCGTGCAAGCGCCGATGAGAAAGCTTGTTCTGAAAGCTTACGTACGCGCTCACTGCGACCGGCGTAATTAATAACAATATCGCCTTCTTCAATATCGTTGTCACGAACGTGTTGTGGTTCGCTTGCCGGGTCAACTAATTGGAAAGAGATCGATGGCTGATGGCGTTGATAGCGCTCGATAAAGACACCTGCACTTTCCCGTGCGCGATGGGAGCGCGAGAAGTAGCCTGTAATGCTGAGTTGGTCATCTAGATTGGCAAGGATGTCTTGGCTCGCCTGGGTTAATGAATGTTTCCCGACCTGGGTCCAATCACTGATATATCGGTAACGCTGTGCAAAGAGTAAACAACTAACCGAAATCCCGAGCATTAAGAGCAATAGGCTATAGCGCTTGATCAATAGCATTGACATGTCTCTAGCCAAGATAGCGTTCATTGGCTAATCGCCAATAGGCCAGACCCAACGCAAAAAAAGTGATGACGAAGAAGTAAGCTACGTCAAACGAGTCAAACAGACCGTTCGCTATGCGCGTGAAATGTCGCTCTGCCGACAGCCATGTGAATAAATTAGCCTCGCCAGTGGTGCGGCTTGCCCAATCGCAAAACCAAAGAAATAGCAAGACAACCAGACTTAAAGCCCCCGCTGCTGGAGGATGTCGCACAAGGGCTGAAACGGCAATGCCAACGCTTACCGCGCTGGCTGTGTACAAGCATAAGGCGAGCAGACCGCCAGCGCATAACCCCAAATCAAGTGTGGTCCCCCAAAACAAAGATAGAACCATCGTTGCCAGGATAACCCAAAGAGCAAGAAAAAGAGTCACGTAGCTCAAAAACTTTGCCGCCACTAACGAGCCCATGGAAACGGGCGAACTTGCTACGAGCTGCAGGGTACCAGTCCGTCGTTCACCATTTATCGACGCCATCGTCACGATAGGGACGAGAAAAATCAACAGCATGGCGCTAAAAGTAATCAGAGGGGTCACTATCAAACTCGTGACACCTGGTGGTTCCTCAAGTGATTTCAGTTTATTCGCAATGGTCAGATAAAAATCCAGTTGCGATAAAAACTGAAAAGCGATTAAACCGGCGCTAAATCCCAGCAGCATCCAAGCGACCGGGGTGCGAAAAACACCCAGCAGTTCGTGCCTGTAAATTGCCCTAATCATCGATTTCGGGTGTATCGCCGCAAGTAATGTCAAAAAACAATTGCTCTAGGTGCGAGTGACCCCTGGCGAGTTCTAGCAGGCTTACATCATTGTCAACACAGTAACGTACGATGTGATCGCAAACTTGTTGGCGATTATTACACCGAATCAAAATTTTCATCGGTGAAACTTGCGTCGCTTCTATAACCCCCTCTAGGCCTAAAACGTAATCTAGGGGTAGCGTTGGTTCTGATTCAACAATAAGGTCCCGCTGCGATTTTTCGAGCTCGCTTTGAAAAGCGATTTGGCCTTCGTGAAGGATGACGACTGAATCGCACAAGGCTTGAACTTCCGGCAATAAATGGGTCGAAATGATTAGGGCTCGCGAAGTCGCCGCTAGATCTTGGACAAGCCTATGTACATCTCGAATTTGGTTTGGGTCCAAACCATTTGTTGGCTCGTCCAACACGATTACTGCGGGGTCGTGAATAATCGCCTGGGCAATTCCAACGCGTTGTTTAAATCCTTTTGACAAATTGGCGATCAAGCGGTCACTGACGGCTTGTAAACCACAACGCGCTTTGACCCGATCTACAGCGGGCTTTATGTCATTGGGTGTGATGCGCCTCAATCTTGCGCAGTAGCAAAGATATTCATCGACCGTCGAGTCAAGGTACAGGGGAGCCTCTTCTGGTAAATAGCCGATGTGCTGCTTAGCAGCGGCGGGGGCGGTGGCGATATCTTGCCCGTTAACAACAACCCTTCCGCAATCGGGTGCGAGGACGCCGGTGAGCATTTTTAAGGTCGTGGACTTGCCTGCCCCGTTCGGGCCAAGCAAACCCAATATTTGGCCCGCGCGGAGAGAAAGTTCGATTCCTTTAATGATTTGTTTCCCGCCCAAACCACGCGCTAATTTCGTTGCGCTAAGGAGAATATCGCCGCTCATCTTGCCGGTATTATTGGCTAGTCGGCGCGGCTTGCCAAGCGTCATAACTTATAACAAGAAGGTAGCGAAGCATTTAAGCAGATCTGATACGATGTCTGCGCTTGATTCAACATGACCATGGAAGGTGTCGATATATTAAATAGAAGAAAGAAATAATGTTTAGGCGGATATTTTCATGACTTTTGGTCCTTTCGAATTACCTTGGTGGGCAGTTCTTGCCGCTACCTTAATTTTTACTCATCTAACGATAATCTCAGTGACGGTGTTCTTACATCGTAATCAAGCACACCGCGCGATGGATTTGCATCCGATCGTGCAATGGATGTTTCGATGCTGGTTATGGTTAACCACCGGTATGAACACCAAGGAATGGGTGGCCGTCCATCGGAAACATCATGCTTTTGTTGAAACGGAAAAAGATCCGCACAGTCCCCGAGTCCATGGGATTCGTAAAGTGTTGCTGGAAGGGACAGAGCTTTACCGCGAAGCAGCTAAGGATGCAGAGACGCTGAAGAATTACGGTCACGGCACGCCTAATGACTGGTGGGAAGAGAAAGTTTTTATGGGCCGTAGTTTTCATGGCATCGTGCTGATGCTACTTATCAACATTGCACTATTTGGGGCGATTGGGCTAACCGTCTGGGCAATTCAAATGGCGTGGATACCGTTTTTCGCCGCTGGCGTTATTAATGGCGCGGCCCATTGGCGTGGTTATCGAAATTTCGAAACCACGGATTCGGCCACGAACATCGTACCGTGGGGCATAATAATTGGCGGTGAAGAACTCCATAATAACCATCATGCCTTCGCCTCGTCGGCGAAATTTTCCAATCGACCGTGGGAATTTGATATCGGCTGGTTG
>JBCCFA010000464.1:0-3512 GCA_039029975.1 Pseudomonadota bacterium | reverse complement strand
GTGATGACGATTCGCGCAGCTTAACGACCACAGGCGGCTTAGGTTTTTTCGGCGGGCCCGGCAGCAATTACGCGCTTCACGGCATAGCAACCATGGCAGAGAAAATCTCGAACGGAGAATTCAAAACCGGTATGACGACCGCTCTCGGTTGGTTCATGCATAAATATGCGGTTGGGATCTACGCGGACTCACCAAACGACCGCGATCTTAGCAACGATAATCTGATTGACGACAAAAACCCAGATGCGGGTCGCCCACCGGTCGCGAGCGTTGAAAACTATCGGGGCGAGGGACTTATAGATACCTACACCGTGGTCTATTCGCGAGAAAGAACGCCCGTGAAAACCATCGTGTTAGGGACCGCGACAAACGGTGCGCGATTCGTCGCCAACACAGACGGGGAGGACGAGGTGTTCGAACAATTCCTCAATCACAATCAAATCGGTAAGCAAGTGCTGGTTGAACCGGGCCCAAACAACACTAACATTGCCCGCTTGCAAAATAATTAAGAACTCAAGGAACCTGCGAGCATGAGTAGCGAACCAGAGGGCGTGCCCGCAGACTATCCTGGCCGCGTGGTCAATTTCCCCGATGGTGTGAATAGTCTGGTATTTGGCATGTATGGGGTGCAGAGCCCCGATGCCTCAATACGAGCGCAATTTATTAGCGAGCTCGCCGCGCTTTGTGAATTAGCGGAGGTGCCCGTTCGAATTGAGCGGTGCTGCTTCATCGACTCCGCGGGCATAGATTGCGACATGCTCGTAGTTTACGACCGCAGCCATGCGTCGCACCACCGATGGTGGCAAAGCGACGCAGTGCAAACGTGGTGGCGAGGTATCACGTCCGACCCGGCGTTAGACACGGGCTATTGGCGCGAAATTCTTAATACCCATAAAGACCGTTTTAACTATGCGGCTGGCGTTGAAGATCAAGTCGCCTCTGCAGCAGTACTGCCCCTCAAGCCAAGTAAAACGTTTGGTTATTGGGGCGCCTATCGAGACCGCTTACCGGCTTCAAAATCCGATCCGTTTGATTCTGTTTATAAAGATGTCCCGCAGCGACCTACTAGCGACACGAAAGGTCGTCGCCTATCGGTCCCAATACCAGACAACCTGTGTCTAATTCGCGAGGGGCAAGGTTGGGGTAACTGTGGTCCAGAAGAAAAAACTGTTTGGGATGAACAAATGGCCGCTGTAGTCGATGAATGGGTTGATTTTCTCGCCAGCGATCCGTTCGAAACCGGCTGCCTTGCGGTTCGCAAGTGTTCCGAAACAGAGGTCTTATCCAATGCCGCACAACCGCGTCAATGTCAGATTGCATTTTTACTTTCGCTCGGTCACATAGAGCATGCCGCACGCACACATATTACCCATTTGGCTGTTCACAAAGCCTTCGTGAAGATGTATCGCCAACCGACGTTCGATCCTCGTATGCATGTGTGGGTTGAGGTCCACATACTTAAACAGACTGACCTAGATAATGAGTACGTGAATTGTCACCATAGCACTGGACTGTTGCCTTATTTCGATGCAATCGAGCTAGACTGAAAGGGATCTAGAGACTCTTATTCGAATAAATACTGCATCGTTTCCCCAGTGTATGTGACCGGAACCCAAACGATTTTCTGATAAGTATTAAAGAATCGACATCCAAAGGTGGTGCGTTTCATTTGTAAATGCCTTACTCTCGAATCATCTTCCGAACTTCGTAGTTTCCGCAAGTGGACAACCCCGTGAACGCGAAAGATCAAACCCTTCGCAACGAAGAATTTGAATTCCGAGTAATACTTGCGCGAATCGATGCCATATCTAAGCAACGCTTAACGTCATTCATCTGGAATATTGTCATCATGGGCGTATGCGTTGCATTCTTATGGCGTCATCATAATCATCAACATTTGGCGCTGTGGTGGGGCATAAATACGCTTTTTAGTCTGTGGCGTATCGCTCACTGGCATCACACAAAATCGAATACGCCAGCCACTATCGAAGCGGCGGAAAATTGGTTGCGCGGAATCACCGTAGCGAGTGCGATAGGGGGTTGCATATGGGGATTTGGTGCCTTCATTTTCATATATTCCTCCGATATCGCAACCAGCGTGTTCTTTTTGTTGACGATCTTGAGCGTCGCGAACGGCGGGGTTATTTCCTACGCGGCGCATTTGCCTGCCGGTCTAGCGTTTGCAGTCCCGATAGCGGTATCGGCAGCAGCGCGCCTTGCCTATGCGGATTTCGACTTTGCGTATTTAGTTGCGGTTGGTTCAATCGTTGCACTTGGTTTCATGTTTATAGTTGGGCGTAATTACGCATCAGCGGTAAATGAGGCAATCAGTTTACATGTTGAAAACGAATCACTGTTGAGTGAGTCAAATCACCAAAAAAAGATCGCCGAACAGGCCAATCTGGAAAAATCGCGTTTTTTCGCCGCTATCAGCCACGATCTAAGCCAACCGCTCTATGCGATGGGTCTAGTTTTGGAGTCGCTAGGCGAACGGCTTGAGAAAAAAGACCAACAACAACTCTTCGGTGACTTATCTCGGATGCATGATGCCGTCACCGACATGTTTAGGGCCGCGCTCGACGTCGCCAACCTCGATTCAGCATCAGTGAGTGTTAAACAGCGTAGCTTTGAATTGAAACACGTTGTTGAATCCGTCTGTGCCGAATTCTTACCCCAGGCCAGCGCTAAAGGAATCGAAATAGTTGTTCATGGAGGCGAGCAGAGTGTACATACAGATCGCCTATTGCTGACTAGGATTCTACGAAATTTACTCAGCAACGCTATCAAGTTTAGTGATGGTGGATTCGCAAATATTCGCTATTCCTCGGCCGGAAATAGCGTGCTGATCGAAGTAGAGGATGATGGGCCAGGCATACCAGAAGATGCACTACCCAGCATTTTCGCCGAGTACTACCAAGTACAGAAAAGGGCTCGCAATGATAGCGAAGGATTCGGGCTTGGGTTGGCCGTCGTCGACCGTCTGTGTCGATTGCTGGACATTGAACTCACCGTGGACTCCAAACTAGGATCTGGGGCTAAATTTTCGTTACGCGTGCCGGCAGGACAACCAGAGAAAGCCATATCAGCAGAAGAGCGACGCCTCGTGACACAGTTCGGCGGATTGCACGTGATGGTGATCGACGACGATCCTGAAATACGACGAAGTTTAGATCGTCTCTTAACAGAACACGAATGCTTGGTTACGTCGAGCTCGGCTGGCGAAAAAGCGCTCGCTCAATTAAATGCAGACCAGCGGCCCGTTGACCTTTTGATCTGTGATTATCAACTTAACGATGGAAATAACGGTTTCGACGAAATTATTTTTATCCGGGAACATTTGGATCCTGTTCTGCCTGCTATTTTGATTACCGGAGATACCGATCCGGGTATTTTCAACAAAGCTCGGGAAGAGGCTTTACCATTGTTGCGAAAGCCAGTAAAAACGACGGAGCTTTTCCAAACAATTTTGGATACCGTGTGAAATCAACGCTGCCGCCGAGCTAATCAATTAG
>JBCCFA010000463.1:0-3525 GCA_039029975.1 Pseudomonadota bacterium | reverse complement strand
GCGAGCCGCCAGGGCGCGGCTGATCCGCCGCACCGCCTTGAGGTCTTTCGAGCAGGTGAAGCAGTGGGCAAAGAGCGCGTAGGCGTGGGGTTCCGACTAAACTTGAAAAGAAAATGTATCAACACGCGCGCGATTTAGAATTTGAGCAGGCGGCGCACATTCGCGATCAAATAGATGAGATCCGGTCGAGGTTTTTAAACTTGTCAAAAATTGCGGGCTCCAAATCGTGACGGAAGTAAACAACGTAAAGCTTGTAGACATGGGCTTTACGCCTCGCAAAGAGGTAACTAGCTGAATTGCAATAAGAAAATATCATTTCCCCTAAGTCGATCATCTATAAAGGTGACCGCCGTCTCAAAATTCCCGTCAACACTTTTTACACAGATGTGACATGGACTAGCACACAACCCGTTTAACAATTGCTAACCTCGCTAAGCAGTTGTTTCCCCTCACGGCGGCCGAACCTGGCCCATTAGTTGCTGAGCAGTTACTCAAAGATTTATTGGAGTGCCGCCATGATTGGCAACTTAACTACTTACCGAAATCTCTTATGCCTCGTTCTGTGTTGCGTATGGTTCAGTAATGCAGCGGCGGTTTTTGTCGATGAAATGAGTTCGGCTACCAACTTAAATGGGAATCAGGTGAGCAGCACGCAATTTCCCGGGCTCAGCTCTCGTAACCCTGGTGGTCTTGATATCCAGCTGGACGTTTTTCAGTCAGGCATAACGGTACTCGATTTGGTCATCGAGCAAAGCGATACCTATGGATACATTGGTTTCAGTATTGGTTTGGTTAACCATATGGATTTCCCGTTCAATACGTTCTTCTTGGCCATCAGTGACGGGGCAACGTTTTACAACACGAATAACTTATCTGCCGCCGGCGTCATCGAACTATCGCCAATGGAAGACGTTGCTATTGTCAACTTAGACGCAGCTTTATCCCCTGGAGAGCAAATCAGCCTTGGTTCTGCCGATGGCGCGTCCAATCGCGATGACTGGGTCATCTTGTTTGATAATTTGGGGGCGGGCGATCGTTTCCAGCTCTCTATCGGCACCGTCGCACAAACCGCCTTTGCCGCCACGTCCGTTCCCGAACCCTCAGCCATATTACTAATCCTACTGGCAGCCAGCTTCTTTTTGCGGCATCGAGTCAACGTTGTACGGGTACTTGTTAGAGGACATGGCAAGCAAATTCGGTTATCATCGCGCCCGAAATCCTGAGGAATTTGTCTAGCTACTCCATTAGGGGTAGCGAAGAGATCTGCAGGCGCGTAGCTCAGCTGGTTAGAGCACCACCTTGACATGGTGGGGGTCGTTGGTTCGAGTCCAATCGCGCCTACCAACTCTTCTTTTCGGCATTCGCTGCTAGACTCAAAAACATATTCGCTCAGATCGCGAAAATCTTAGCCGTTAAACTCAATTCGATGGCCCCTCGTATCGGCCACGGAGGTACACATGCCTACTATTACCCTTCCCGATCAAACTCAGAAGTCTTTTGACCAAGCAGTCACCGTAATGGAAGTTGCTGAGAGCATTGGCAGCGGCCTCGCTAAAGCAGCGCTTGCGGGCAAGGTTGATGACAAGCTGGTCGATACCTCGCACCTTATCGAGCACGACGCTAACCTGTCGATTATCACCGGGCGAGACGAAGAAGGTTTGGAAGTGATTCGTCACAGCAGTGCGCACTTATTAGCGCAAGCCGTGAAAGAACTGTTCCCCTCTGCACAAGTGACCATTGGCCCCGTTATCGAGAACGGCTTCTATTATGACTTTGCCTTCGAGCGCTCATTTACGCCCGAAGACTTAACCGCGATCGAAAAGAAGATGACGGAATTGGCGAAAGCCGATCACCCTGTTTCGCGACAACTCATGGGTCGCGATGAAGCGGTGAAATTTTTTCGCGACATGGGCGAAGAGTACAAAGCCGAAATTATCGAATCCATACCTGCTGATGAAGACCTGTCTTTATATGGCCAAGATAGCTTTGTCGATCTCTGCCGCGGCCCGCATGTGCCAAGTACGGGCAAGCTGAAAGCCTTTAAATTGATGAAAATTGCGGGTGCCTACTGGCGCGGTGATTCCAACAAAGAGATGTTGCAGCGGATCTACGGCACTGCGTGGCCGGATAAGAAAGCGCTAAAACAATACTTGCATCGTTTAGAAGAGGCCGAAAAACGCGATCATCGCAAATTGGGTAAAGCGCAAGATCTTTTCCACTTTCAGGAAGAAGCGCCAGGCATGGTGTTTTGGCACGAGAAAGGTTGGCAGTTGTACCAATTGGTAGAGGAGTACATTCGCCGCAAATGTCAGGCCGCCGGCTACCAAGAAGTGCATACACCGCAGGTCCTCGATCGAAGCTTGTGGGAACGATCTGGCCATTGGGACAAATTCCACGACATGATTTTCGCGACGCAGTCCGAAAACCGGGAATACGCGATAAAGCCCATGAATTGCCCTGGGCACATCCAGATTTTTAATCATGCGCTCCGGAGTTTCCGCGATCTGCCCTACAAATTGGCAGAGTTCGGTGTTGTTCATCGCAACGAACCTTCCGGCACCTTGCATGGATTACTGCGCGCGCGGCGGTTCACCCAAGACGATGCCCATATCTTTTGTACTGAAGATCAGCTGCAAGACGAGGTGGGTTCGCTGATCGATCTGACTTTCGCGGTCTATCGCGATTTCGGATTTGAAGAAATTGAAGTGGCATTATCGCTCCGCCCAGAACAGCGGGTGGGCGACGATGCGTTATGGGATAGAGCCGAGGCGGCGCTCGAGGAAGCCTTAAATAACAAAGGCTTAGAGTATCGCGTGCAGCCAGGCGAGGGCGCTTTTTACGGGCCAAAAATAGAATTCACCCTACGCGATTGCATCGGGCGAACGTGGCAGTGCGGTACGGTTCAGGTCGATTTTTCGATGCCAGATCGACTGGGTGCCAAATATGTTGCGCCGGAGGGCGACCGCCGAGTCCCGGTGATGATTCACCGAGCGATTTTGGGCTCACTTGAGCGTTTCATCGGCATTTTAATCGAACAGCACGCGGGACTTATGCCAACCTGGCTAGCACCAGTCCAAGCATCCGTTCTCAGCATTACCGACCGACAAGCTGAGTACGCGCAAAAAGTCGAGGAAAGCCTGAAAAATCAAGGGGTCCGGGCACATTCGGACTTGAGAAACGAGAAGATCGGGCTTAAAATCCGCGAGCACACTTTACAGCGTGTGCCGTACATGCTTGTGCTCGGCGATCGCGAGGTCGACGATAACACCATTGCGGTACGCACTCGTCAAGGCGAAGACCTAGGGGCGATGTCTGTGGAAACGTTTGTTTCCAGGATTCACAATCCAAGAAACTCCTTTGCCCATTCCGACCTTGGTTTGACTTGGAAATACGCATTTGTTGGGCCTCCAATATCAGGGACAACCACACAGGGAACATTGATAGCCTCTGTATCTGCAAGGTAGAACTGCCTGCCCGTAACCTTTCCATCATGATCTAGACCCTTGGTAATGAGGGTGAGGGGAG
>JBCCFA010000462.1:0-3553 GCA_039029975.1 Pseudomonadota bacterium | reverse complement strand
TGATCGGAAACACTAGCAAAATTCTTACGCTGACCATCAGCCGTTTCGCAAATATCATGCGCCATTGCAATCAACCCGAGCTTAAACGCTTTCGTTTCTTCGGATGAAAAACTTCTTTCGACGATCGCCACCGCATTTTGAAGTTGCGTATCGAGATCTCCTTGGTGATGTTCTAGGCGGGATAAAATCTCATCAAACTGTGTGAAAGCATTAGTACACAGGCGGTGTAACAAGTTAGATTGGTATTTTGAGCTAGTCGCTAAAGCTTGTCTGAATCCGGAAACGGCAGTTTCAGACAATTCTTCGTCCGTGGGTGCGATCGACAAATAAACCAGAAATGGTGCCTCCAGCATGGCCTGCCATTCTACGGAATCATACGGCGTGTCGATGTCACCTGCGTACTCAGTATCTATGTCGTCGATGTAATACTGCTGCCAAATCTTTCCGCCCTGCTGGTGCGATTCTACGCCGGCAAAAAATGCTTCCAATAACGGCTGGAATTTGATTCTGTCGATATTTTCGAGCTCAGTGATTTGTGGGCGATGGACGGCAAACCCTTTGGGGCTTTTTGCCGATCGATAGGGAATCACCATCTGGCATTTAACGACGGAATCGGCATAAATTCGAACATCCACAACGAGGGCATCTGTTTTTCCCGATTCAAGAGAGACTAAGCCGTCTGCGACGAAAACGGCGCCGATTTTCTCTTCGTCGACTCGGTTCAATTTGTCGTGGCCGTATCGTACAGCTTCCGCGGAATCGTCCATTGCAAGGCGCATGTAATTCGCATCACCATCTTTATTCAAGGTGGTTAACAAGGGCGTTAATGCGTCTCCGACCGACACACTCCAAATTGACTGGGCTGCGGTTTCGCCGACCAGTTGAAACAGTTCTCTCAAAGCAAACACTCCCTGACCGCGCAAATACAAAGCGGTTTCAATTTCTATAAAGTTAAGGGGAGCCTAGCTGATGACAGGCGATGTGCTATTGGATGTTAGCGCTATTCTGGAATTTGGTTAAAAACATCACACAAATTGGGTCTCGGAAAATTAGTATTTAGACATACGTCGCAATTTGGCAGGCGGAGAAATTCGGGTAATTCGAGTGCTTTGGCGGTGAGTTCTGCCGCTTTGTGATGGCATTCTCGCTCGTGCTACCGTGCGATTACACCGCTTTTGCGAGCGAATTCGCGTTAATTAAATATTGGATTTCCATCCGGCAGGAACCACAGTTAGTCCCTGCAAGCGTCACCTCGCCAACTTCTGCTGTTGTAGTCGCACCGCGTCTGATTGCGCGTTCAATCTTTGCCCGACCAATGCTCATGCATGAGCAAATGGTGGTCCCATCGTCGCTTTCCGCCCCAGGTTCTATGCCTGAGAACAATATCGCTGTGTTCCGATCATTCATATCCGCGCCAAGTAACTTTGCGGTCGCCGTACGATTGCAAATGACCGGCTCACGTGCTGCGAAAAACGCTGCGCTCACAGTCCCGCCCACAGAGAATGCCAAGCGGGAGTTTCCGGTCGCGGAATCGAAATAACTAGCCACGTTGGAAACCTGGGAGACACCGCAGACGCGCGTGGCTAATTTCTCGGTATCGGCAATTGACTTAAAACCAGCCATCTCGATTCGCCATCCGTCTTTGCAACGCATCTTTGCCCAGTAGGGAATCGCATCCAAGCAAGGCTCTGCCGCTGTCACTGCAAAAGCGTACCAATCTACTGCAAATTTCTCGGCCTTCACTGCCGCGAATTTTAATTCGGGTTGACCCGAAACTGGATCGACGTGTTGGCCAAACAGAGAATTAACCTTGGCGTCACTGGCGTATACATTCGACCAGTGCATTGGGACAAATAATTCACCTAACTTTACTCGGTCGGTAACGAGCGCTCGTACAACAACTGCGCCATTTTCGTTGTTGATTCTAACTAGGTCAGCCGGTTGAATTTGGTGTGTTTGAGCGTCTTGCGGATGGATCTCTACAAACGGTTCACCAATGTGTTCTCCGAGCTGTGGCGCACAAATCGAACGTGTCATCGTGTGCCATTGGTCGCGAATTCGTCCACTGTTCAGATAGAAAGGATATTCCGTTTCTAAACTAGACTTTGGAGGCCTAAATGGCGTCTCAACTAGTTTAGCTCGCCCGCTAGCCGTTGAAAATTGTCCGTCGACAAACAATCGACCGTCGTCTTTACCGAACAAAGGCGTTTGAGCACAGGGCCAACGAAATGGCTGAAGGGCGTCATAAGCAACATCGGTCACGTTTTCCAACGAAGACAAGTTCAATAAACGCCGATTTTCGGAGGAGATTCGTGTCATCGCGGCGTATTCGCGAAAAATTGCGGCACTTGACGAAAAACTAAAGGCCTGGTGAAAGCCCATACGCTTAGCGACTTCGCAAATGATCCACCAATCCGGCTTAGCTTCGCCGGGCGCAGGAACAAATCCACGCTGACGTGAAATACATCTTTCGGAATTCGTGACGGTGCCATCTTTTTCCGCCCAAGCTGCAGCGGGCAGCAGCACTTTGGCGTTTGTCGTACTTTCCGTCCGTTTAACCACTTCTGAAACAACAACGAAATCACATAATTCGATCGCTCGGCGTACTTTGTCGCTGGCGCAAATGCTAACAGCCGGATTTGTCGCCATTATCCACAGCGCTTTAATTTTGCCGGCTGCGACTTGTTCAAACAGATCAACCGCTTTTAGACCCGGTTGTTTTGCGAGGTTTGGTGCTTGCCAAAACTCCCGAACTGCCGAGTATCCAAGCTCATCGCCAAAATCAATATGCGAGGCCAGCATGTTGGCCAACCCGCCAGTCTCACGACCGCCCATCGCATTCGGTTGACCGGTTACCGAAAACGGCACGCTGCCGGGTTTTGCGATGCGTCCCGTCACCAAGTGCGCGTTGATAATTGCATTCACTTTGTCGGTGCCTGCCGACGATTGATTCACGCCCTGCGAATATACCGTGACAGTCTGCTGGTATTTCGAAAACCATTCGTAGAACTGCAGAATAGCCGCAGATTCCAAACCGGTAATTTTGCTAACTCGACCAATCGTAAATTCACTCGCTATTTCTGCAATTTTTTCATAGCCATCACAATGTTCAGCGATATAAGCTTCATCTAAACAACCATCGGCGATTAGATACTTCAATAACCCATTGAACAGGGCAACATCACTTCCTGGCGCCAACGCTAGGTGGAGATCGGCGCAATTCGTGGTTGCCGTCGCGCGCGGATCGATGACCACGATTTTCGTTTGTTTTTGATCGCGGGCTGCAATCAGTCGTTGATGGAGTACTGGATGGCACCATGCTAGATTTGACCCCACCAGCACCACCAACTCTGCTAATTCCAAATCCTCGTACACGCCGGGGACGACATCTTCGCCAAACGCGCGTTTATGGCCCGCAACTGAGGAAGCCATACATAATCTTGAATTTGTGTCGATATTGGCCGAGCCAATGAATCCTTTCATCAGTTTATTGGCGACGTAATAATCTTCGGTTAAGAGTTGCCCCGAAACGTAAAATGCCACGGCATCGGGT
>JBCCFA010000461.1:0-3555 GCA_039029975.1 Pseudomonadota bacterium | reverse complement strand
CTCGTGCGCAGCGCGTAACACATTATGGTTGTCGTCGATAAACAGTACCTTGTCGTTCGCGAAGCCCAGCGTACTTTGCAAACGTGACCAAAACGCATTTGTCTCCTTGGCAAACCCAAAATCGTGAGAAGACACGATGTGACCGAAATATTTATCCAAACCAGTATGCGATAGTTTTCGCTCCATGCTTCGGCGATCGGCGTTGGTCGCGAGTACAGTCGTCGCCGGATAGTCACTCAAACGAATTAAAAAGTCTTCTGCACCGGGGCGCGGACCAACCAAGTTGTACACTTCGTTTTCTATCGCACAAAGATCAATGTTAGTTAGTAACTGCCAGTGATCGAAGCAATACCACAATAGGGTACCGCGTATCGGATCCATCATAGAAGAGATTTTTTCTTTCGCTTCTTCTAATGTTATGCCTTCTTGTTTCGCATACTGACTGGGTAGTTGATGGTTCCAAACTTGGTCATCAAAATGAAGATCAAGTAAAGTCCCGTCCATATCGAGTATCACCCAATCGATTTCTGTTGGTGAGAAAGTGCAATTACGTTGAGGAGACATGGGTGATCGAAATGTAGGACGAGGCCGTATACCACGAATGCTGAATAAAAATTATAAACGAATCGCGCCTAATACTTTGGTTCTAGTTGCCTGCTTAACCGTCGCAGGATACTGTATTGGCCAAGACTATTCGAAAGATTTACCAGAAATTCCAGGCACATTTATTGACGTCGGAACGCACCGGCTCCATCATAGATGTGTCGGTAGCGGGGCGCCAACCGTGGTCATCGACAACGGGATCGCCGGCTCAGCAACGGAGTGGTACGAGATTCAGGATTTGCTCAGTGTCGAGTATCGCGCCTGCGTTTATGACCGCGCAGGTTACGCTTGGAGTGAACCTGGTCCGGCGCCCAGAACCACCGAGCAAATTAGCGATGAGCTAGTCGCCTTGTTGGTCAATAGTAACGAGCCGGGCCCCTTTGTGTTTGTTGGACATTCTTTTGGCGGGTTTACCGCGTTACGTATGGCCACCGTCATGCCAGATCGCGTCGCTGGGTTAGTGTTAGTTGATTCTTCCAGCCCCGGGGTCTCCTTTGAGCATCTAGAGGGAGAAAAAGATATCGTGAATCCTATCGCTATGGGCGCTGCTTCAGGGAACGATAAGGTGCCAAGCACGCCGCAAGAAATGGCACGATTTCTAAATTCCCGCCGCAAGGCGTTGTTCGTTCAAATGGATGAAATCGCGAACTTTGAAGTGAGTGCGCAACAGGTTTCAGACACCTCTGGCATTAAAAATTTACCGATTTTAGTTGTGGCACGCGACAGTGAAGTCAGGCCAGAAAGCCCGGCAAGTCATAGCGCACGCGAGGACGCCTGGCGCAAAGCGCAGGTGAAACTTAGCGAAATCTCAACGCGCGGTGAACTACTCATCGCTACAGGTAGCGATCATTTTATCCATTTGCGCAAACCAGAATGGTTAGCGGCGAGCATTCAATCGTTTTTGAAAGGTTTGAACGATACACAATAATCACATCGCGTTTACTCAAATTTGTTATACAGGCCACCGCCAAATTTGGCTTCTAACTCTTGGCGAATTGCCTCGGCTTCTTGCCGTTCATCTTTTTTTAATTGCTCACTTAGCAGAATCGCATTTTGAGTCGCCGCGGGATCGTTATTTTCGGCGCCGATCGAATACCAGGCCAAAGCGCGCGGGAGATGTTTTTCCACGCCTAAACCTTCCGCAAACAGATTCCCTAAGTTCAATTGCGCCTGAGAGGACCCTTGGCTGGCAGCCCTTTCTAACCAAAAACGCCCTTCATCATAGTTTTGTTCAACGCCCTGCCCGAAGGTATACATCATGCCTAACTGAATTTGTGCATCTAAATTATTGGATGCGGCGAGGTTTTTATATTGTTCGGCGCCTAAGGCCACGCGCGCCTGATCTTCGGTGTGTGAAAGATGCACCTTTGCAATGACTAGCTCCGTCCCTGGGTAGTTTTCTTGTGATGCTTTGTCGAGCCACGCCAATGCTTGCGATTCGTCGCTGATTGCAGGGTCAGGGTCTAAGTACAAGATGCCTAGGTTATACATCGCTGCGGGCGCCCCCTGATCAGCAGCCCGTCGAAACCACAATTTTGCGTTTTCCAAATCCTTTTCAAAACCGGTTCCCTGGTAGTAATGTAAGCCAAGAAAAAACTGTGCATCGCGATCGCCAAGATGTGCGCTCGTGGTCAAGCGCTCATTAGCGGCGGCGACATCGGGATCGACGCCATAACCACGCAAATGCACCATACCTAAATTAAAGAAAGCCCCGGCTAGGCCACTTTCCGCCGCTTTTTGGAACCACCCGATTGCGGTCGCGTAATTTTGCTCAACACCCCGCCCTTTAAGGTATAGAGCACCCAAGTTGTTCTGGGCAATCGGGTCACCACGTTCGGCGCCGCGAGCAAACCTTTCCGCTAGTGCGGCATCATCGATTCCACTAGCCGGTTGCCACACCATGCAAATCGATGCCAAGCCAAGAATCAGGAGAAAAATGTTGCAGCGAAGCATTTCCAATTTAAGCGTGAAACTCATTCACAAAGAGATTTCCTCCCAAGTCTAATGGATTCGAATTGGGTAGTCTTTCCTTTGTAGCGATAGCGTTACGCGTCTTTTAGCGTTACCCCGCAATAGGCTTATTGCGGGGAACTTTTTACATGCTGAGGCGTATGGTGCTATCGCAAACTACACGGCTTTCTAGACATCTCAGCATGCCTTGGACTAATATCCCCCCTCCGAACGCTTAAATTCGACTCATGCGCGAAACAGCGAGGCGTGATTGAAAGTCGGGAAAGCGGTCTGGAGAGGAATATTCCCGAATTAAAGGCCTTTTCGAGGAGGAAGTAATCAAATGAAAAAAACTATCAAGCCTATTGTTATCGCTTTGGGTTCTTCAGTCGTCATCGGCGCTTCTGCGCTTGCTGTTGCTGGTGAAGCTCGCGACATGCAAGGCAACAAAGTCATGATCAACGATGAAACCGGATTCACCTACGGTGGTGACGGCATGGCAAAATACAGTGAAGGAAAAT
This sequence comes from Pseudomonadota bacterium, assembly GCA_039029975.1. GTDB lineage: Bacteria > Pseudomonadota > Gammaproteobacteria > JBCCFA01. The sequence goes on along the minus strand of JBCCFA010000461.1, from coordinate 481 downwards.
TAGCAATGGGCAAAAAAGACCCTGCCGTGTGCGGTACCTTCGGTGGTTCGAGCTGCTCTATGCCGCATCTGACTAAGTAATATCAGTCAGAAGATGTACCCCGATACACCGGTTTCCGGTGCCGGGTTAGGTTTGAGGCGGGCCCATTTGGGCCCGCTTTTAGATCAGGTCCCCGACGCCATAAATTTTATGGAAATCGCACCTGAGAATTGGATTGGTGCGGGTGGGCGCCTGGCCGACTCGCTCGAACGCATTAGTTCGAAAACACGGTTGGTTAGCCACGGCTTGCTTGGCAATTTCGGCGGGCACGATCCGATTGATCAGACCTTTCTGGACAAGCTGGCTAATTTTTTGCGTCGGTACCAGGTCCGATTGTCAACTTGACGTTGGGATGCGCTTTCTCGAGATGCGTGAGCGCGGGCACCATCCACGAGACCCCGAGCTCGAAGCGGGTGCCCAGCGTGAGCTCGACCGGCGGGAG
>JBCCFA010000460.1:0-3557 GCA_039029975.1 Pseudomonadota bacterium | reverse complement strand
GTCCACCAGCATTGCGAAGCGATGTGCGAATGTGTAAGTGCTCGCCTCACGGGCATGCTTAACGATCAGATGTTTTGACTGCTTAAAGCCGGTAATCGCCCAGAGGCCCGGCAAAAACAAGGACCGGTCCTTGTGGAGAACGAGCGCTTTCACGTAGTCCGCGCTCATCAACCGGACCGTACATAAATTTGGCGGAATTTCGTGAGTGGATAGAAGGTTAAATAACCAGTAGAACACTGCCCCCGACCACTGCTCGAACCAATTGCCTTTGCGCTGCTGCTGCACGCCATAAATGACGTCAAGATCCTCGTCGTTCATGCGACGCTGAAAATCTACAAGTAGTTCAGGATCTTCTTCTAAATCACAATCAATCAAGAAAACCCTATCACCTTGCGCGTGCTCTAACCCCGCCATCATCGCCGGATGATGACCAAAATTTCTCGCTAACTCGACGATACAATATTCCGTATCCTCATTTGCAACCAAGTCCTTCGTGATTGTCAATGCCTCGTCTGGCGAACCGTCGTCAACGACCACAAATTCGAACTCAACGTTCAGCCCAATTAACGTTTCTTTCATCCGGCGGTAGAATTCCGGTAGGAATGGCGCCGAACGATATAATGTGGTTACGACCGAAATCTTCATGGTGGTGTCTCACCAAAAACTGGCGACTTGATGATCTTCATCGGTAGCAATGTTTGTCATTGAGAATAACGAATTCGACAGTCATCTGATCGCGCCGCGAGCGGGTCGGGTGAGTTTTGACGAAAAGTGCGATATTCAAGGTCTTGGTGCCGAGATTTTAAAGCGCGCGCGGGTTTTAGACTATGACTTTGTGAGTCTTGCCGTGCGGGATAACCACCCTCCTTTGATCGAAAACTTTATCCTTGTTGGAACAATCGTCGAGTTCGTTAGCGACCGCGATAGCCTCGCGGCGCAAACCAGTAGGGCGCGATCACGCTACAAGCTTAGGGCAATGTCCGAAGACCAATGGCCGGAGATCGAACGGTTATTGCAATTTGGTGGTTCTACCCGCTTTTCCAACGATCCAAACATAAGTGTAGCTAAGCGGCTTGAGCACAAGCTGGCAATGCTTAGACGCTATCAAAGCGTTTGCCCAGACTTGTTTAATATTGCTTACAACGACGGAACAGCTATTGGCTACCAAGCCTCCACGGTTACAGCAGATCATGGATTACGCTTCTATGAAATTGCGATTGCTCCCGAGTACCGCAAAGGGTTTGCCGCCCTTAACCTGCTTGACGCCGCAATCAGCAGCCATCAGCACTCCTATGGCGGTCAACGACAAGTCGTTACTTCGATCTACGAAGACAACAAAGCTTCTCTCGATTTCTTTACTGGTCTCGGAATGCAACCGATGGAAGCACCAACGCATCACTACCACCTTTGGATAAAGCAAAGGCAGGAGCAAACCACAGGCAAATAGCCGTCGGATATGCGAAAATACGGCTAGCTTTAACAGTGACAGCACACAACCTAAGTTCCCGCCTGAAATGTCCAACCAATCGATCGAACCAGCGATCAAGACCTATCTTGAAGATCAGTTCCTAATTGATTTTGGTGAGGACATCTCGGCTCAGACTGATCTTTTTGAGGCTGGACTAATCGATTCCTACGGTTACATCGACCTTGTAAGCTATCTGGAATCCCATTTTGGAATTTCGATCTCGGAGGACGAGCTCAATTCTAGCGCCCTAAATTCACTCGACGGAATCGTCGCAATCGTCGGCACCAAGACGGGTGAGTGATATTGCGAACGATTTTGAAGGGTGTTCGGTTTGCGTTCTGCCGGCGAATTTCCCGGGCGTCAATCTGGTGGAAGGAATTTGCCAATATTGCCGAGATAACGATAGTGGGGAAAAAATTAGGGCGCAACGACAAATCCTAAAAGATGAGCTGGATGAAGTGCTCAATAACGCTCGTGGTGAAGGTGACTACGATGTGATCGTCGCCTTCAGCGGCGGTAAGGATTCATCCTACATATTAGCGGAACTGGTTCGCGAGTATTCACTCCGCGCATTGGCCATAACCATCGACAACGGATTCGTTTCCGAGCAAGCAAAAAAGAACGCGGCGGCGGTCACGGCGCGTCTCGGGGTAGATCATTTAGTCTTTACGCCGAACTTCGATTTTATGTCGCGCATGTATAGGGCCAGCGCTGAGCGACCGGATTTGCATCCGCCGGCTGCCATCAAACGTGCAAGCGCTATGTGTAACTCATGTATCAATTTGATCAACATCTACATGGTGAAAATGGCATTGAGGCACGAGTGCGAGATCATTGCCGGGGGGTATATTGCCGGCCAGGTCCCCAAAGACGCAGCGGTCATGAAGCTTGACGTGGGCAAACATCTCAAAATGAATAACCACACCCTCAACAAGTACGTGGGGCACCTAGGTAGCCAGTCAGAGAAATATTTTTCGCTGCAAAAGCTAGAGCGTTTCGCCAATGAGCGGCGTTTATTGGTGGTTAACCCTATGCTGGCGATGACGGTAAGCGAAAGTGAGATTATTGATACGGTATCAGAGCTAGGGTGGGAAAGGCCCAGCGACACCGGCGTGCATTCAAGTAATTGCCAACTCAACGATCTGGGTATTGCCATCCACTATAAGCAGCACGGATTTCATCCTTATGTGGCCGAAATTGCGGAACAGGTTCGCGCTGGAACCATGAGTCGCGACGATGCTATGCGACGCATTCAGGACGTGAAATATTCGGGCCCGCCAGTGGAGGCCGCTGCCGCCAAACTCGGACTCGATCCGGGTATGCTTTTGTGATCGGGTTGGTATTTCCTGGTCAAGGTACCGTTAGCAAAGATATCCTCGCGCCTTACGCTCATAACTCGACTTTCAACGAACGTTACGCGCTGGTCTGCGAAGCCATCGGCCATGACCCCATCGAACACGCAAGCACCTACGGCGCGGATACATTGCATAGAAACAAGACCAGCTCGCTGTTGGCCGTGCTCGCAAGCGTTATGGCGCTCGACGATTTACGTCCGTCGATAAAGTGGCCGCCGCACGCTTTTGCGGGTTACAGTGTCGGTCAATGGACAGCCTTGTTTGCTGCACGCGCGATTGATTTTCCAACATTAGTCACCCTGGTGAGTAAGCGCGCTGCGTTGATGGACCACTCGCAAACGAGCGTCACAGGGCAAATGCTCGCCGTGATCGGCGTCGGACTTGAGGCGGTCGAAAGTGTTTGCGCCGAGATCAGAGGTAGCGGCAAGTACATCGCCGTTAGTAACTACAACGCGTCCGGACAATACACTCTAGCCGGCGAAGTGGACGCTGTAGACTTAGCGGAAATCAAGCTGGCCGATCGGGCCCCAAAAAAAATTGAACGGCTTTCCATGAGTGGAGCCTGGCACTGCGCGATGCTCGCGGATATCGCCGGGACCTTTCGCGAGTATTTAAATTCGTTCACCTTCGATCGACCCGTCGCGCCTGTTTTCGACAACGTCACTGGTCTTGAGATTGCGGACAAAGCCGATGCGCTTCGCGACACTCTTACCCAGCATCTCACTTCTCCGGTG
>JBCCFA010000459.1:0-3565 GCA_039029975.1 Pseudomonadota bacterium | reverse complement strand
TTGCGGCGGCGCGAGCGGATTTCAAACAAGCGATAAAGATCGAGCCTAACTTTATACCGCCGTATTTCAATCTTGCTCGTATTGACGTTGCTGAAGAAAAAATCGATTCAGCAATGACGCAAATCGAAGCGGTCTTCGACGTCGATAAAGACAACAGCCAAGCTTACATAGCGCTCGGAGAACTTGCGACACGTGTCGGCAAGCAAGAACTTGCGATTAAATATTGGAGTCAGGCTAGAGAACTCGATCCCGGGTCCGGTACGGCACGCGCCGCGTTAGCCCGCAGCTACCGAGCGACAGGTGAATTGCTCAAGGCGAAGGAAATGATAGCCGAAGCCTACCAGGTGGCGCCGTATCAACCGCTGGTGCAATACGAATATGCGCAGATTCATGTGCTAACCGGTAATTCAGCCGCAGCCAAACCGGTGATTGAAAAATTGCAAAAAAGATTTCCTGATTCCCTTAGGATTCTTGAGCTGCGAGTTGCTGCCGCTCGTGCGAGCGGTAATGAAAATGAGCTGGTTGACGCATTGACGCAAGTCATTGCATTGGCCCCTCAATCAATCAAAGCTCACCGCTTGTTGGTGGCGAGTTATGTTCGGCAAGAGTTACACGAAGAAGCGCGGATGGTCGCAAAGTCTCTTGGAGAACATGAGGGTCTCAGTAGCGCTGCTTTAGAATTGGGTGGTGATATTAGCTACGCCAAGAACGAACTCGAGCAAGCGCTAAGCGAATACGAAGAGGCATTCGCGATCGAACCATCTACCAGTGTTGTGCTAAAACTTGACCAGGTAGAACGACGACTAGGAAAACCCAGTAATCGCCTCGCCGAATGGTATGAAAAAAATCCAGACGACCGCACGCTAAAATTTCAGTTGGCCGCGAACACACATGCGAAGGGCAAGATCGAAGACGCGCGGAAAACCTTCGAAGACCTTCTCGCGGAAAATCCCGATAATCCAGTTGTGCTTAACAACCTCGCGTGGATTTATCACGAACTGGGCGACGAGCGCTCTTTGAGCTATGCCGAACGCGCGAATAAGCTTAGCCCTGGTAATGCAGAAATTATCGACACTTATGGATGGATTCTTCTAGGGAATGGAAAGATAGAGCGTGCAATTCGCCTAATTAGCGAAGCGGTTAATAAGGCACCTGATAATCCTGATATCCGGTTTCACTATGCCAAAGCCCTGGTGGAGGTTGGCCAGGAAAATCAAGCGGTCGAGGAATTATCTCGAATCTTGGGTGAGGGTAAAAAGCAATTCGCTAGCATGACTGAGGCGGAAGCTTTACTACAGTCGCTGCAGGACGAAGGTTAACGGCTGAAACAAATTATTCGTCTGGCAAATAGTTGTGCTTAGCCAATTCGATGAGGGTTCGCTCATCGCCATCAGTAATCAAAACCCGCACGGGTAAAAACCCCAAGTCCACTGCGCACCAAAAGGTTGTTTTTTTGTCAGCATTGGTTTGCTCTTGGATCTCAACCGCGACGAACGTCCCGATCGGCGTCTCAATTTTTTCAACAGCGCCACGGCTCGCTGAATAGCGCTTAGTCTTTTTCGGCGCGTGCACGGTGTATTGCAGTTGTTCTGAGTTTCGGTTCAAGTCGGTCATTAGTTGGAGCTGATAAGACAGCGGATCAAACGCCAATCCCGAGAATTCGTTAACTGTTTCGACGCCTTTGCGAGTAGTGTTTACTTGACTCTTTGCGTAATCAAAATAGACGGTTTCGCGACGTTTCTTGCCTTTTTTATCGCGAACTCGAGAATAATGATTTGGTCGGATTGCGCTTTCAGTGAACTTCCCAGTCGCAATTTCTTCGGTTTTGTTTGTCGAAAACAATGCGGCTAAGCCGGCTGCTTTTGACACCGAACGGAACGAATATTTTTGATTGGTCTCTATTCTCAGCTCGCGGGTGAGTTCGCCGACATTAATACCACCAACGCGGATGCGATAAGTCGCGTCGAAAGACTTTAGTGGGACAGGCAGTGGATCGGGCGACCCGGTGCAAAGCGCGGCTTGAGATACAAACAAGCTCAAACCGATTGACATCTTTGTGACGCTCGAGAGCAAGCATGTGATAATATTATGGCTTCTCATGACGAAGTGTGGCTTAGAAATAACGCCCGAAACTTTTGCCCATTCCTGCATTCGACGCATGTTAACAAGATTCATTCAATTTTGTAGCGCGTACGCTGACACCACATACCAAACATGAACAAACAGCTAGTTAGGAAATTCTCCTCCGGCAAAATTCTGGTCGTTGGCGATCTCATGTTGGACCGCTATTGGAGCGGGTCAAGTTCGCGTGTGTCACCCGAAGCGCCAGTACCCGTGGTTAAAGTAGATGGGGAGTTCGAGCGTCTTGGCGGCTGCGGCAACGTGGCGGCGAATATCAGCGCGCTTGGCGCTGAAGCGTGCCTACTGGCTGTGATAGGAGACGACGAGGCCGCGGAATCGGTGGAGCGTTTAGCGAAAGAACAAAATATTCGCCCAGCGCTATTGAAAGATCATGCGGAAAAAACGACGGTAAAACTTCGGGTGATTTCTCAACAGCAGCAGTTGTTGCGAGTCGATTTTGAGCAACCATGCCGAGCCGAGAATGTCGCACAAGCCTATCGCCAGCAATTCGAGTCCTTTATTGATAACGTGGGTGCTCTGGTTATTTCCGATTACGGGAAGGGCGGTATCGTTGAAACGTCGAATTTGATTTCTCTTGCACGGGCTCGGAATGTACCGACAATTGTGGATCCCAAAGGTGGGGATTTCGAGAAATATCGCGGGGCAACGCTAGTGACGCCAAATTTTGGCGAGTTTGTGCGCATAGTTGGTGAGTGCCCGAACGAGGGTGACTTGGAAGATCGGGCTCGAAATCTGATTGCCGAGCTGGACATTGAATCCTTACTTGTTACCCAAGGCGACAAAGGTATGACACTTGTGCAATCGGCCGCGCCTACGCTTCACTTATCTGCCGACTCGCGCGAGGTATTTGATGTTACCGGTGCAGGCGACACCGTATGTGGGGTATGCGCAGCGGCAGTCGCTGCGGAAATACCTTTGAATCAGGCCGTGACGCTGGCCAATTGTGCCGCGGGAATTGTGGTGGGCAAATTTGGTACGGCAACGGTATCTGCTGATGAACTTTTGCGCGAGCTCGACAAGGCGACCAACACCACTCATCAGAAAATTTACGATGAAGCAACGCTCACATCCGAAATTACTAAGAGAAAGAATCGTGGCGCGCGAATCGTCATGACCAACGGCTGCTTCGATGTGTTGCACGCCGGTCACGTCGAATATTTACAGCGCGCCAGGGCGCTCGGAGATCTCTTAATCGTCGCCGTAAACAGCGATGGTTCGGTCAAGCGCTTAAAAGGTGACGGTCGACCTGTGAATGCTGTGGAACATCGATTAACCGTACTGGCAGGATTAGAATCTGTCGACGCGTTAATTACTTTTGACGAAGATACGCCCCAGAAACTAATTGCTAAGCTGTTGCCCGATGTTCTAGTGAAAGGCGGCGATTATGTGGCCGAACAAGTCGTCGGTGCGCGAGAGGTCGTTG
>JBCCFA010000458.1:0-3568 GCA_039029975.1 Pseudomonadota bacterium | reverse complement strand
TCAGATATTCGCCAACCGCGGCAATTCGTTCTGTCACCAGGGTGGGAAAGGCCGCAACAATCGTACATCGATTCACATCTTGTTTCGCAAGCGTGTAATTTGCATTAATTTCTGCACGCTCTGCTTTGAGTATTTCTAGTTCACTCACGCGCTCATCTAGAATTTCATCCGATACAGATTGCTTGGCGGCTAAGGTTTTGGTTCGTGCAAGCCGCCGCTCCGCTAAACCGATACGCGCTTTTGAAACCCCAAGTTTGGCGCGTTGGGCAGCGAGCCGGAAGTCGTAGGTGCCGCAATCCAGGCTGACTAACGTTGCGCCTTTTTCGCGAACGTCGCCAACGCGAACATGAACTTCCGCGACGCGACCCGCAATTTCTACCGCAATCTCGGCGTCGTTAATACTTAGCGCGGTTGCGGGGGCAGAGCGCACCGGATAATTGGCAATCTCTTCTAAGGTACCAAGCTTCACTCCAGTCTCTGCCAGCACCAGTTGACAGCTAAACACCATGCTCGAGATAACGGTTAATATCGTGCGATTCATCGGTTTTCTTGTAAGATACGCATTCGCATACAAGCGTTGATAGGTTAGCGCTACTTCATGTGACTTCGTTTAAGCCAGCAGAAGGACACCGCGATGAAAGAAAAATATATCGAGTTTCAACACGAGGGAGACACCCTCGAAGCTTATCTGGCGGTTGATGCAAACCAATCGAAGCAACTTCCAGGCATTATGATATCGCATACCTGGCGAGGCCGCTCTGATTTTGAGTGCGACAAAGCGCGAAATTTGGCGGCCTTAGGCTACGTGGGATTCGCTATCGATTTATACGGCAAAGGCATTATGGGCGGATCTCCTGACGAAAGCGCCGCGCTAATGCAGCCATTCATCGACGACCGCGCTAAGCTGCAGGGACGAATGGCTGCTGCCCTAGATGTGCTGAAACAACAAGAGGAAGTTAATCCCGACAGCGTCGTGGCAATGGGATATTGCTTTGGCGGGTTGTGTGTACTTGATCTGGCGCGCGCCGGCGCTGACATTGCTGGCGTCGCCAGCTTTCATGGATTGCTCGGCGCGCCATCAAATATCACGGAACCGCAAATCAAATCCAAGGTGCTAATCTTGCACGGCAACGACGATCCTATGGCGCCAACCGATGACGTGATCGCAATTCAAAAAGAACTCACGGCAGCTAATGCTGATTGGCAGTTTCATAACTACGGCAATACCATGCACGCGTTTACGAATCCGCAGGCCAATGATCCAGGCTTCGGCACGGTTTATAGCGAGCAGGCTGACCGTCGTTCATGGCGAAGTTTCATGCAATTTTTAGATGAGGCATTCGACGCCGGCTAGCGCGTTACCTCCCTAGTGCACTAGCGTATGCCCAACAAAAGCGCCGAGCGGATAAACACTTCCCGAGGCACACCCATCGCCTGTTTGAGTTTAACGTCGCGATCCCACTGATTATCTAATCTTGATACGGCCCAAAGGTCTTTCAAAGAGGCGCGACCGACCTGATACCATGGCGATACCAAGGGAAAAAATTGCAGCGGCCAATCGCTGCCGTAGATCATTCGATCGGTAAACGTGCCGTCCTCGAGAGCGCGTGATAGAAAACCCAACTTATTAATTTGGGTGAGCGATGAGATATCGGTGTACAAGTTTGGGTAGCGCGCAAAGAGTGGAATCAAACGTTCGTAATTCCCTTCGCCATCATTTTCGCCGGTAGTGGCGATGTGCGCACCAATTACCGTTACACCGAGATCTAGCGGTAGGACAAGCCGTTTCGGATCGCCCAATTGATCTTCTGCGTGGCCAAATGATTTTTCTTGGCCAACATGCGTCAGTAGCGGGAGTTTCAATGCCGCCATGGTTTGATAGAACTCGGTAAGCGCGGGATCGGCGGGGTCAATCAGCATGATGGCGGGAATCCATTTAATGAGTACCGCGCCGGCCGCCTTTACTTCATGAAGTCGTTCTATCGCATCTGGACGATAAGGATTGACACTGGCACCAAACACTAAATTTGGATATTTCGCCGTTTCTTCCGCAAGGAAATCATTCGGAATATAAACTTGGGTGCGCTCGCGATCTAAGGTCCGGTCGTCATTAATTACACCATCCATCGCCAGCACAACCGCTTTGTCCACGGCTGATGATTCACTAATTCTTTGCGATAAACGTTCGACGACTAAAGCATCACCTTGGTTTTCTATTTCTTCCAGCTCAACACCAAAGGCTCGTAAATACCACGTAAATTTATAGCCTTCGCGCAAGTCTTTTGAAACAAAGCACCCGCTGTCGCCAGCACCAATACCGGCAGTGTGCACGTTCATATCGATTATTTGTACGTCTTCACCAAAAACGATACTCATGTTGAATACCGCTAAAAGCAAAACACCTCGCGAAACTGCTTTAACTTGAAAAAACATCTGTGCCGGTCTTATTAACGAGCGCATTAAGCAAAAATATTTTGGTTCAATGAAAGTTTGGCAACTAGTTGTGTGGTTTATAGTTTGCCTGAGGCCATAACTCATTAATTTCGTCCGCCTGTAGTTCAGCATTAAAGTGTTCCCAGACAATCCCATTGACATCCGTTTCCTGCGTGAATTCGGTGGCGCTAGCATCTTCCCAACCTAAATGTCTCAACTGACCTTGCGTACAGCTAAGATCTTGTCTGACCGATAAATTGAGTTGTTCTGTCCGCCATAGGGCATGTTCATTTGGAATAACCGAACAAGGTTCCGCATCCAATCTGTTGCTGTAATCTGCAATCGTTTCTTCAATTTTATTCGTTGAAATTGCGATATGAAGTTTTTTCATGATGCGTCAGTTTCTATGGCGTTCCTAGCCAACATTATATATGCAACGCTAAATTGCAATTGGCCTTCACAGCAAGTTCAGTTACTGTAATACCTGTGAACGCCAATTCAGAGAAACCAAAGCACAAATTTTTGCATCAGCGCTGCCGATACCTTTGGGTATTGATCGGTGCGGCGGCGTGTCTGGCAAATTCCAGTTTCGTATTTTCCCAAGATGCGCTACCGGTGGCTGTGATGCCGCTCGTGCGCATCGCGATTGCTAATGAAGTTGATTTGACCGGCAGTCTGATTGCGCATCGTATTTCTAGTTTGTCATCGGAGGTAGAAGGAATCGTTGAGCAAATCAGCGTTGACGATGGCCACAAGGTAAAACGCGGCGATGCTATCGTTCAACTCAACCAAGACATTGCCAAAATTGCTAAAGATACAGCCGCCGCAGAATTGGCAGAATCGGAGGCCACGCTTAAAGAATCCATCCGTCGCCATGCTGAGCTCGAGCGACTTAAAGACAGCAGCCACGCGTCGCGCTCGAGCGTTGAAGCAGCGAAAGCGCAAATCTCCATTGATGAGGCGTCGCGCGCGCGGGCGATATCTAATCTCCGTCGTGCCACGACTTTACTCAATAAACACTCAATTCTCTCGCCGTTCGCCGGTATCGTTAATCGAAAGCTTGTCGAAATTGGCCAGTGGATCGACACAACCACCCCGCTAGTTGAACTCGTGGATTCAAATTTGTTGCGTCTGG
>JBCCFA010000457.1:0-3569 GCA_039029975.1 Pseudomonadota bacterium | reverse complement strand
TCGAGGGCCTCGCGATGCACCAGCGCGACACGCGCGGTATTGCACGTGCCGTCTGCATCTAAAGATAAACTCACACCTGCGCCGACTACAGCGATGTCCATTTCGGTTCGCGGGATCAAACGAAGGTAGGCGTCACCGGAGCGCGCCGGTCTGGCAGGGAAGAAAAAGCTCACGATAAATTCGTCGGCCGCCAAAGACGTCTGGCCTGGGCTTATCACGATGTCTTCGACATTCGCTTCACGTTCTCCGTTGGGGCCAACGATTTTGCACGTTGCGCCGGCCGCGATCATTGCCGGAACACTATCGGCTGCGGGCGAGCCATTGCACAAGTTGCCGCCCAAACTCGCCCGACCTTGTATTTGCGTTGAGCCGATCAAATCTAAGCCCTCCACCACACCTGGCCAGATTTTTGGGATCTCGGCGTGCTCACTGAGTTCTGCACCCGCGACGGCGGCCCCAACGCGATAACCGCCGTTCTCAGAGGCAATTAACTTCAGTTCGGGAATGCGTTTGATATCAACAATGGTGGACGGCGAAATCATGCCGGCCCGAAGTTGTACGAGCAGGTCGGTGCCGCCGGCGAGAATTTTTATGTCGCCACTATTGTTGGCGAGGCAGGCGATTGCGTCATCAATGGTGGATGGGTTAGCGAATTGGACTTGGCTCACGGGTGCTCCGTACGATTTTTTGTTCGACTAGCCCCCTATTTTACCCCCTCAGGAGGTATCGCAGAAAGAACTCAGGCTTTTTATTGTCGTATTGCTTTGTCGAGCATCTTGGGCAACGACTGCGTGAATGGGTAGAGCGGCCACGTGTTCTAAAATCTTTGCAATCCCGATGCCTAAATCTTTTAATGGAATCAAGGCTTTAAAAGACCATGCTTCCTTGTTATTCAGTGCTGCACCGCCCACACGAACGCTGAAATCTGAGGTGTGTTTGCGGTGCGCGAGCAGGGAATAACGAACGGGATTTGTGCTGCCTAAATAACCGATTCGTCGATTAAGCAAGATGACCGGCTTGGTATATTTGCTTTCTACCTCGTAAATCAATCTTTCATGGAATCGATGCGGCAAGGTGAAGGCATAGGCAATGCTTTCAACGTGCATCACCATGCCTTTGCCAAGGGCGATTGCTTGGCTGGGAAAGCGCTCTGCGTTTTCTTGGGCGCCTTGCCATTCTTCGTTCTCCGGCGAAACGGATGATTCAACCGCGTGTTGTAAGATCTTTGGCTCTGTGGACATTGGTGTCTCCTGTGTTTAAGGAGAGGTCAGCATGTCCTCGAATTATGGCGAAATGCTGTTTCAGGACTAGCGAACTCGGGCAACGGTATACTGAAGAAAAGGTAAGTGTTTTCGCGCCTGTCGCGGACGATGATAAAGGGGAAAGAAAAATGAAATTCAGTGCACATGTATCTACGCGCGTTAGCGATTGGCAGTTAATCAAAGAACTTGAGGATTGGGGTTACGACGCCGCGTGGATCCCGGATACGCAAATGATGTGGTCCGATTGTTATGCAGTAATGGCCCTAGCCGCACATCACACCTCGAAAATTCGGTTGGGAACCGGCGTTGCCGTGCCAGGCACGCGTATTGCGCCGACGACGGCGGCTGCTATCAGTACTATTAACGCCATAGCGCCGGGCAGGGTGTTCTTAGGTATTGGTACGGGCCATACGGCTATGCGAGTCATGGGTCAAAATCCGATGACGATTAAAAACTTTAAAGAGTATGTTCGCGTTGTAAAGGCCATGTTGAACAACGAAGAAGTTGAATACACCTATGGCAAGCGCAGCACCTGGTTGAAATGGCAGGATCATGGTGATGGTTTTCGAAATACGGAACAAAAAATTCCGATTTACATCGCAGCGAACGGTCCAAAAGCCTTAGCCAGTGCCGGCGAGTTGGGTGATGGTTTGGTTTCGGTGTTCAATGAACAGCCCGCAGTACTTGAATATAACTTGTCACAAGTTCGAGCTGGCGCCGACGCTGCAGGCAGGGCACTACCGAACGATTTTTACACAACGGCATTGGCAAGTGCCGTCATTGTTCGCGACGGTGAAGATCTCAATTCGCCGCGAGTACGGGAGGTGGCTTCATCCTATGTGGCGTCCGCCACGCATTTTGTTTATGAGATTTGGCGTTTCACAAAAGACGACGCCGTAGTACCCGAATACATGAAAGATATTTGGGAGGAATACTGTGACCATGTCGCAGGTTTCGATGTGCCTGAAGATAAGATCCACCAAGTGCTACACGAAGGCCATTGTAGTTACTGCCCGGCTGGTGAAATGAAGTTTGTGACCCCAGAAATGATTGAAGGAACTCACTTAGTGGGTACGCCGGAAGAAATCGCTAAACAGTTGCGCGATTGTGAGGCCTTAGGTTTAAGTGAGGTAAGTTTATTACCAGGACTAGCGCACGCGCGGGATGTACTTAAGGAATTTTCCGAGAAGGTAATGCCCTTAATGTAGGGTTTTGAATCGCTGAGCAGACGTGAGGCGATTCGGCGCTCAGATCATTAGCTGCTCACAAAGATGTTTTGTCACGTTATCAAAGTGGCGCGCATTATTACTTAAGCGGGAAAAAAGTAACGCGCCCTGCAACGCGGAAAAAACATACTCCGCCTCAGCCTGCGCTGAGTGGTCATTGTGTTGCAGAAGATTTTCTTGTCGTCCCAGCGTAATTGTTTCCGCAAGCCATGTAATCTGAACGTTGCCTAGGTCTTCCACGGCAACCTTCACCTGCGGACTCACCGCCGACCATATTGCTGCAAAGGAACCACCCGGACACATGCGTTGTGCACCGTGGTGGAGTTTTCTGTACCACTGAAAATAGCGTTCCAATTTTTCAGGTGCCGCGAGGTGATCGATTTCTTGGAACTCCGATGCCAACATTTCTCGCCAGCCGTTTAAGGTCTCAATAACGACCTCGTCCTTCGATTTAAAGTGGCTGTAAATGCTCGCTTTGCGAATGCCCACCGCGTCCGCCACATCCTGAAAGCTAAAACCTTCATAAGAGTGCGTCTGGAGCAATTCGCCAACGTGATTGATGATGTTTTGTCGAGTATCCATACCTACCTATTGTAAGGTAGTAATTAGTATATCTCCAATTATTCTTAAATAAATGTGCAAAAATATTTGACTCACTACCTATCGGTAGTTTATAACTACCTACCGTACGGTAGTTTTTATTTATTCAAACAGGAGATTTAACATGACAAATTTATCTAAGTTCTTGATTCCAGCAGTATTGTCCGGTTTTGTTACCACGTCGGCGTTCGCGGAGCGCATTTTTCCGCCTACCCATATTAGCGACGCGGCCAATTTCACCGAATCGGTAGTGAGTGAGGTGGATTTCTCCCGACCGTGGTACGAAACGGAAAATCTGAATCAGGTTGAGACGATTCGAATTGCGGAGAAAATCGAGCCTTCACCTTATTCAAGTCAGTACTATTTTGTCCTAGCGCGAAGCTACGCAAATGATTTGAGTCAGGAAGTCGTTCGTCTGAAACAAGTTCGAGAAAATCTAATTGCTTCTCAACGTGAAGAGGTGGAGGGCGAATCTTAAAAT
>JBCCFA010000456.1:0-3579 GCA_039029975.1 Pseudomonadota bacterium | reverse complement strand
GTTGGGCTTGTTAGAACCCGCCTTAATTCTGATTATGGGCGCAATCGTATTATTAATCGTAATAGCTATCTTGCTACCGATCTTTGATATGAATCAGCTGGTCTGATAGTACGCTGACATTAACGGTTTAGATTCACATTGGCGCGAACTAAACCCTGATCTTGCTCTTTGTCCACCGTAATACGATCAACCACTACGCCGTAATTCGTCTGCAGTTCAACCAACCAAGCGCTCAGGCCATCAAACGCAACTGCCTCAAAAACAACGCTGGCTTGATCGGCGCCGCTGGGCACAATACGTTTTAATTTGGTTTGCAGGGAATGTTTGGCCGCGGTTTTATTGAGTACGGACAATAAACTCTGCGAACGATCAATTTCCGCGCCTTCGCTGGCTGCAACGCGAGTGATAATTCCTTGGGCTTCGCCGGTGTATTGCTGAATTCTCTCAAGCGCGCCGCGTTCAGCCGTTAAGCGTCTGTCCAAAGCCGCTTGTTCTTTCGCTAACGGCTCAAGAACAAACACAAACATAAGGCCACCAACCAGTACGATACCCGCACAAGCAACCAAAATTTGTTCTCGACGAACGAGCCCTTGCCACCAATCAATCATTTTTCTGAAATACTAATGAAGAACAAACTCATGACTTAATCTTAAATTCCCTACCGACGAATTCGGATAGCGCCGCGCACCACATTATCGCTTGATTCCGCGCTAACCACTTCCGCCGAGAGCAATTGACTCAGCTCGCCGCGATATTTTTCCAAGCGATTCATATCCGATGATTCCGTTCGCAGCAACAACACACCATCAGCAAAGCTAAAGCCAGTTAATTCGAGGCCATCTTCCGATGAATTCAATAATTCCGTGCTCTGGTATAGCACGTCTAAAAATTCGGCCGGCGGCGGCCCGCTATTTTGCAATTCCGCAAGTAGCTGCTTTGCTTGCGCTTCCGCGTTCACTATCCTTTTGACGTCCGGAAAAACAGCAGTAAACGCCGCTTGTTGTTCTACTTTTAGCGCGCTTAATTCAGCGGTTTTTTCTTTGATCGATTGCCAACTTAATCCGATGTGTAGTGCGAGCGCAGCGATGCAGATTCCGGCCGCCAGGGCATAACCCCATTTTTGCAACAACGCGCCCTTACCCAGATTTCGCAGCGAGTCGGGTAATACGTCCCAGGCGCTGTGTTCGCGAGTGACCTCTTCATCGCCGTTGCGAATCAAGTAGCTTGACGCCGTGCCTTGCACTGACTTCTCCTTGAGCGAAACATCTAAGCTTTGCTTACTCAAAGCGTCAGAAATTTCACCAGCGGAGGATGTCGCATTAGTTATATCACTTGGAATCAACAGGCTAACTTTGCCTAATTCATGGTCCCTTACCAGACGGCAAACGATGGAGGGAAGCAGCGCTGTATCAATTCGCACAAAATGACCATTAGCGAAACTAAGGTAAGCTGTTGTTGGTGATAATAGAACTGTTAATTCATCTTTTGCGGATTTTAGTAAGGCGGCATCTGGGATAGCCGCATTTAGCGTAATTCCGCGATCGGTTATCGCGGTACAAAGTGCTTCAACTGCTGATGGGTCGTAGGCCATCAACAAGCGTTGATCATCATGCCCATTATCGAGAATGCGCACGTTTAGCCCTTCCACGTCGTCCGCCAAATCGTCTTCGATAGCATAAGGGGCGGCTTGACGCAGTTGCGCTTCCGAACGGCCAACTAATTTTGATCTGACGCTCACGAATTCGGTGGCACTTAAAAGAAGCGTTGCTGGTGCCGTACCCAAGGTAGACACCAAGTCGCCAAGATTTAAACGACGCTCGGTAACGCGACCGTTGTTTAAACCAATCAGCAGCCAATCTTTGGCATCAGCGCGATCTAGTTGGGCAATAAAATATTGCGCTGTCATTCGAAATAACCTCGCGCTCGCCGAACGACATTAACCGTACCGTTAGAGCGCCTAAGCAGCGAACGGTGATAGGTTTCAACGCCTTGTGAGTTGGCAGTGCCGTTTAACTGAAAATACTCACTCGCCACGCTAATTTGGGCGGGGCCGATTTCTAATCCAAAGAGGGCTGGATGCGCCAAGAAGGCCTTCGTCGATTGAAATGGCTGAGCCCGCCGAGCTTCGATGATTAATTCGGCCGTCGTTCGATCGATCATGGGGTGTATCGACATCATTGCGTCCGCACTCGCGGTGTTCACGTTAATCGGCGTCGCTTGAGGAAGGATCACAAGATGCGGTGCGAGTTTCTCAAAGACTTCGCGGTTGATTCCCCGCACCAGTAAGAGCTCGCGAACCGTCGCGAAAGGGCCGTTCGCTGCTCGGTAAGGGGTATCCAAACCCGTATAGTACTCGTCCTCCGCACCATTCGGATAGCGCGTTTCACTGTCCTCGTCGACCCAGTCTAATATTGCCTGAATCGGTTCTGGATTCAGATCAAGCGCGCGAAAAAGCGCTTTCAACTGCGACTCTACACTTAGCGTTTGCTTTGATTTCGCCTGGTTGTTTACGCCGCCACTAGTCGCCCCTGGCAAACCAGCTGGTGGCAGATCGGTCGCTGCACTAAGCGCAGACGGTTGTTGGGATAAAGCACTCGTTGAGGCACGCGCGTCGTTTGCAGAGTTGGCCGCTTGAATGGCATCCGCGTTTCCAGCCACCGCGTTGGGCCCAAACTGTTGGAGCACTTGGTGCCGAGCTTCTCTCGCACACTGTTGATTTTCACCAACGCAATTTTGTACATACTGGGTAATGAATTCTCGATGCGGGGCCCAGTCGAAAACTTGTCGTGGACCGGAAACCGGATCAGCAGAACTCGCGGACGGCGCCGCGAGGCCGGTATTTGTTTCCAAGTTTCCGGCAGTATCGGCAAAGGGCTGTGTGAAACTGCTACCGGTATTTGCCGCGCTTAGATTGCTGGTGGCGGCGAAGGCATCGTTGCTAGCAGCCGCATTAGCCCCGCCACCAGTCCCTTGCCCAAATTGTAGGCTTAGATTAGTTAGGTTAAACAAAGCTTGCATATCAATAAGATTACTCATCACCGTTCCGGCCGATACTTCAAGGCCAATAGTCTCAAGCGCCCAATCTTCGCTCAAGCTATCTAAAGCTCCGTGCTCAAGATCTTCGGTCAGCAGTAACCCCGCGGAGTTTTCCGTCTGCTGAACCGCGAGCAATAAATGCGAATCGTGAATTTGATTGATCCCGCGTTGTAAACCGAACCGATGAGTGGCCGCCATGGCAACGGCCCCTGCAGTAATCAGTGCGGCGACCAATACCGCGGTGATCAGCGCAATGCCCTGTTGCGAATATTGTCGGTGTTGCGAGGGTTTGACCATGGTCTTCATTATCCCTGATGGTCGATCATAATGATGCGATCGATAGTACGGCCATCGGCAAAGCTTAAGGTGAACTTCACAGCGCGTGGTAAGCGACTTTGACTAAATGGATCGTTAGCAAGCGGCCAAAATTCTACCCACCCGTTGCGGTAAAAAGACCACGAGACATCATCAAGATCGGAGAGCAAAACCGTTTCTTCGTAGCCCGTCTCTGGCACTCTATCCAACACGTCCCAAACCCGTCGG
>JBCCFA010000455.1:0-3587 GCA_039029975.1 Pseudomonadota bacterium | reverse complement strand
GCCGTTACGTTTTACTCATGTAGGAATTGCCGTTTATTCGCAAATCGAGACCGAGAAGCGCGAGCCATTGGCGGGATATGTTTTTTATAATTTGTACCAAGGAAGGGCGGATAAGTTATCCAGTTATTTGGCGAAAGATTCTGCTTCCAATTTTTTTGCCCAAGTCGTGAAATTAGAAGCTGGGATATTAATTCCAAACCGCGAATTACAGCAAGGTTTGAAGGAATTTGTTACATCAACAGAATATAGGACCCTTCATCGACAGGATTACTCCATTCTGGCGAATCCATTTAATCTGAAGTATCAAAATTGCACGGAATTCGTACTAGATACCTTAACTGCAGTGATTTATGGCACGGGAGACAGGTATCAAATCAAAGCGAATCTCCGCGCCTACTTTGTACCCACCGAGCTACAGCTTAACAAGACGAAGCTGATGCTAGCGCGGATTTTTAACGAGGCGATTGTTCTAGACGATCAACCCGACAAACCACAAATCGCTAGTTTTCAATCGATAGCGATTTATTTAGAGAAACACGGGGCGTTGCAACAGCGCTTAATCCTAAACTAACTCGGGGAATACTTCGCAGTGTCCCCACCCTACCTGGCGTTGCTACTGGGCTAACAACGCGTCAAAAGTATTTCTCGCTTCTTCGCCTTCTAATAATTGGCCGTCATGGTAGAACACGACAAGTTCGAGTGGACCATTAGGCGCCGCTAGCTGTGCGACGTTGTCGGGACTAATACTATGCCGGCCCAATGTACGCTCGGTGGGCCAGGGTAGCGTCGGATACGACACGTAGGCGAGCTCTGAGCACACAATCTTATCGGTAGTATTTACGTCGAAATTAAAATCGTAAGCTTTACCCAATTGTCGAAACGCGAGGCTTATCGCTTGTTGACGATCTCTATCGGCCGTCGAACCGCTGAACCGCGGGCGCAACACAACCACGTCATCCACATTTAAAAAATGCACCAAGGAGTTCAATTGTACGCCGTTGCGCAGGGCCTCTAAGACCTGTTTTTCGCTGGTTGAATTGTCGTTTTCCGGATTGCTAATTTTCTCCGCGTGACGTTGCACCTCGGGTCGTTGCCACATGTCGAGCGCCTCTAGTTGCGCTTTACTGCCAGACCAAATCGCAACATGGCCGAAATGGCCTGGGATGAGTTTATCGGTTAAGCGAAACGGGGTTTTCTCGAGCAGGATGTCGAGCGGCTACAAGCGCGCCGCGAGATAAGCCTCGACATCGGGATTGTCGTAGAGTTTGCCTTTTCTCGATTCAACCAACCCGACCGTGTTGCCAAACAAGCCGCTCACAACATCAACACTTTCGGATCCCGTATCGGCAACGAAATCCTGCATGATGCGCGTAACTGCCATAGCTTTATTTGATGCGACTTCGCTAATATCAATCTCTCGCACATAGTCGTACGAGGGGCTCGAATCGATAAGCTTCGTTAAATAGGCGAAATCAGAATCCTCCTCAGCGCCAAGGATGCCGGGCCGCTGACGCTCGTAGAATTCGAGTGCGCGACGAACGCGATGGCGGTATTCAATGGAGCGCGCAGCAAGCGTCACTTCCGCTAATTGGTTGGACAGGATATGGAAACCTTGATCCGGGTCATTGATAACATTGCGCAGCCGATCATCGTTTTCAAATAGCACTAAACCGAGTAAATAGTTGTCGATCAAGGTCAGCGCCGCACCCAGCGATACGAGCACGCCTTTAACTCGCAATGACGGATCAATTTGATATTGGCGTAAGGTTTTATCGCTAACTTTAACGCCGCACTCATAGGTATTAGCAATCGCATACAGCTCCTTGCGGATGCTGAGGTAGTATTCAGTGCCATCTTTTAGCGCTAGCAAGTCACTGCTCGAAATTGGCGCGCTTTCGTTTTCCCGCAGGCGATTCCAAATTTCCAGCATTGCCGCGCGGGCGCCAAGACTTTTTTCAACGAGAATTTGTAAGCGCTCAAACTCCGTTCTAAATACGGACTCAGGTGCGTCACCTTCTTGGAGTTCAGCCGCAATGGCCGTGAAGCAATCTCGTTCGGCGTCATCTAGATTGTGCGCAATACGCATCGCGGAATAACCGCCGTAAACTACTGCACCGGCGGCGAACCAAAGTCCTACAAGCTTCAAATCGCCCACGCGCAATCGAGGCAGGCGAAAAGCCGGCCATAACCCACTGATAGCGGCGCCAATTCCTACTAGGCTGAACGCCGCGATGTCGAGCTTCGGGATCGGGCCACCGGCGAAACCAAATAGCGAAAGCAGCGCAACCCCAAGGCCAATGGACAATGCGCCAAGCACCAGTCGCCACATTGGCGGAATGCGCACCTCGCGATTGCGTACACCGCGCTCCAAGGGTGATAACAATACCGCGACCGGCGCTAATGCAATCAGAAGTAATACAATCCAGAGCGGACGCGTCAGCCACCAGGCGCTGGAACCTGGAAGAATTGCGAGGCCGAAGCCATCTGTGAGGTAAAGCAGCCCCGTTACGATTGCCATCACCGTGATGTGCCACAAATAGACAGTCATGATGAAACCATTCACCAATACAGTCGCCGCCCAGACCGTGGTCGATTCGAGCCACCGGCGAGCACGGTCTTGCAGAGCAATCAACGCGCCGAACTGAAATGCAGCTAATGCCAGTAAGGTAACCTTCGGCGGTGAGGTATTACTCAAACCTTCGTCGGGCGAGCCGACCATCGCTAACGGATAGGGTCCGATGAAAATCAGCGCGATAAGCGCGAGTAATCCCGCCGCGGAAAGTAATAAGGCCCCATTAACGCTCGGCACGCGGTCATGGCGCCACGCATAACCGAGTTGATGAACGGCAAGCCATACCCAAACAAAATTTGTCCAGCCGAGAAACGTCCAATCGAACTGAAAATAACAGACATCAGTGATCACTGCGCCGGTTGCAAACAGGGCGACAGAAACGTAGCCAAGCCGTTGCCAAAGTCGATAAGTCGCGGGCGCCATGACCACAACCAGTAAGTAAATCGCCAGAAACCACGTTGGTATTAAAGCCGCCTGAGACGCGTACTGAACTACCACGGGTCGTGCGCCGAAATGCAGCATAGTGAATGCAACGCCTGCCCACACGACCAGCAGCAGTAGCAAAGGCACTACTAAACGGTTCAGTCGCGTGCCTAACCACACGTTCATCGCCTGGTCGTTGCGCGCACTGCTTGCTAACGACACCGCGTTTGCGTAGCCGCCGACGATAAAAAACACCGGCATTACTTGAGCCAACCAGGTAATCCACTGTGTCGCAGTGACGTCTTGCAGGATTTGGCCCGGGATGAGTTTGCCATCGATGTAGTACGCGGTTGCCATCAGCCAATGACCGACGACGACCACACTAATTGAAAGCGCACGTAGAAAATCGACGTATCGATTACGCGCCGCAGGCGTCTGCTGCGCCAATGATTTTGCGTTATCCCAGAGCGTCACGGCGTATTCCCTTATCGATATACGGTTGCGGGATCTTAGCGGACTGGCGAGGGCGCGCAACGTTTTAGGTAATGCGGGGTCGGGAGGACACTACGCAGTTTCACAGTTTAGTGAGTCT
>JBCCFA010000454.1:0-3617 GCA_039029975.1 Pseudomonadota bacterium | reverse complement strand
CAGTTGCTCTGAGGTGGGACCGACTTGGTTTAAATTATTCTGTGGGATGGTAGTTATAACGCGCATTTATCGAGTATATCGTTTTGGGACTCGCGACGAAAATTTCAATTGAGAATGTCGTAATATAGCGACTGAAGAGATAGGTATTCCCCTGCAGAAATGACGCCGGCTGTTAATTTGCTCAACAAGCACCAAGTGCAGTTCACTTTGCACGAGTACGAGCACGATCCTCAAGCGCAATCTTACGGCTTAGAGGCGGCGGAAAAGCTTGGTTTCGATCCATTAAGGGTGTTTAAAACCCTGGTCGTAACGAATGAGAAGAAAGCGCTGTTCGTGGGCATGGTGCCGGTCGCGAAACAACTTAATCTGAAGAGTTTAGCGACTGCATTGAAAGCTAAAAAATTGTCGATGGCGGATAAAAAACTGGTTGAACGTACCAGCGGATATATTGTCGGAGGAGTAAGCCCATTAGGGCAAAAACGTCGCCTGCCGACGGTAATCGATAGCACGGCGGTATCTTTCGACACGATCTACGTCAGTGGTGGGAAGCGCGGCTTAGATATCGAGTTAGCGCCGCAAGATTTAACGGCTTTGTTAGATGCAAGCTATGCAGAGATCAGCTCGAACTCATGAGCAACGGTCAAAAGGAATTCAACATGGTGAACAACTTCAGCGCAGATGTAATGCGTAAACTTGGCATCGCGTTAATCGCTATATTTCTATCCTCGGCTAGTGCCGCTACCGAGTATCGTGCGGAAACCGTCGTCGGCGGGCTTAAATATCCTTGGTCAATCGCCTTCTTGCCGAACGGCGATGCTTTCGTCACCGAGAAAGTAGGGCGTTTGAGAGTTATCCGCAATGGTGAGCTAGACCCGGAACCAATTAAGGGCTTACCGCCGATTCGGGTTGGGGGCCAAGGCGGCTTGATGGGTGTTGCCTTGCATCCGAATTTTGCGACCAACAAAACGCTTTGCCTAAGTTACACGGGTGGTAAGGACAATGATGTTTCCACCGAAGTGGCCTGCGGCGAAATCGATGCTGGGGCGTTGACAAACTTGCGGACCATTTTTGTCGCTGAACCGCGCTCGTCACGCTTCAAGCACTTTGGCGGCCGATTAATTTTCGACGATAACGGCGTGCTATACGCCACGCTCGGAGATCGCGGGGAAAGACCAAGCGCACAGGACAATAGCAAACATAACGGTGCACTGATTCGAATTGATTTAGCTGGCAAACCTATTGCCGACAACCCATTTGTAGGTACGAGCGACGCCCGACCAGAAATTTTTTCAATGGGTCATCGAAATATGCAGGGTATAGCGATTCATCCTGTAACCAAAGCAATCTGGACGCACGAACACGGGCCGCAAGGTGGCGACGAAGTGAACGTAAACCGGATTGGTAAAAACTATGGTTGGCCGGTGATTACCTACGGCGCAAATTATGGTTTTGGTACAAAAATTGGAGAGGGCGTCGCCAAACCAGGCATGGAACAACCCTTGCACAAATGGGTCCCCTCAATTGCGCCGTCTGGGATGATGTTCTATAGCGGCAAGCGGGTACCAGACTGGCAAAACAATGTATTTGTTGGTTCGTTAAAGTTCGGCTTTCTGGTCCGATTGGAATTCAACGGCGATAAGTTCGCGAATGAAACGCGCTACTTTGACGGCGAATACGGCGGCATCCGCGATGTGGCGGAAGGCCCCGATGGCCACATCTATTTTCTGACCGTTTCTCGCAAAGGCCGCTTAATGCGCCTGGTGGAAGAATAGACTGTGCTGCTAAATGACGATTCTCTAAGATTTCACTTGCAGACATTCGACTAGGATTAAAGCCGCGCTCGCACGGGGAAACTTGGTCACATGACAACAGAAAAATTAAATTTCGCCGCTCGAGACTGTGCTTTTTGAGCGAACGTTAAACTATCTTTTAGTTCCGCCACTACATCACTCCGCGCGTCTGACAGAATACCGAATCTAATTTTTTTCGCTTCTATTTCTTCGATCAATCGATTTAGCAAATCGATTGCGCTTTGCGCCTCTACCCAAATGCCGTCTCGGGCCATCAATTCATCCGTGCTTTCCATACCGGGCGGAAGCGCTTTATCCGTGACGTTAAATTCATAATCGGTAGTGTCTTGCATGTCGATGAAGGAACTGAGTGCAAGTTTCTTCGCGATAGCATCGAGTTTCTTGGCATGTTTGTAGATGGCGTATTTATCTGACTCGTCGCTGACGACTTTACCGTCTTCTAAATAATTCGCCCAAAGTACCGTACTCATTTCGATTGCTCCTTCGAAGTTAAGTGACGATTAACCCTTCAACCGCAATAAGCTTAGCTGATGGCTAGTGTTCGAACCACTGAATATTGAGGTGCCTAAATTCGACAAAGAATTCTTCTAGCGTTAACACTCCAACGCAAGCGTGGGCACCGGTTTCGTGAATTTCGCCGTTGGCAATTTTTCTAGCTAACAGAATCGCCGGTATACATGGGATGTAGGAACCGTCGCCATCTTGGGCGAGAATTTGAAAATCTCTATCGATAGTCGCGCCAATTTTGTTCGCCCCGGTCAAGTGCATATGAAAACCGCTGTTGCTGGTCCCCATCCAATCGAATAGATGCGACATTCGCAACAACATTGGTGCTGCGGCTGGGAGGTTTTCAATAAGCCCGACACGTACCCCCCACGACAGCGCCCACAAACCCAGATGGATGATCGGGTTTTCTAGTCCGGCTTGAAAGCGTATAGATTGCAAATTGGAATAAACATTTGGGAATAACGCCAAATCTGGAATATCGCAGTTTCCGAGCAATCGCCAGCCAAGACCGCGGTATTTTTTTGCCCTAAGTCCTTGCCAGCCATAAATGGGCTGCGCTTCCCCGCGATTAATCGTTTCGAAGGATTTACCGACATAACTAAACACAGCAGCGGCGGTTGCAAGCCCTGGGGTAGCCTTTTGCGCGGTTGTAATGCTGTAATCGATCGCGGTTAATTCAGAGAATTGAGCGCGATAGTGCTCAATGACCGCCGAAGAAAAAGCGGGTACCGAACTCGCACCGCTGATTGCGATCACGTTCGCTCTGCGGGCTAAATCATTCAAAACGGCAAAGCCAGCGACGAATGCCGCGCCGTCTGCCAAATCAATATAGTGTGCGCCGCTTGCGATGACTGCTTCGGCGACTCTGTAAGATTGGCCTTGGAATGGGCCACAAGTGTGAATGACGATATCGGGATTCACCGCTTGCAGAGATTCTTCTAGATTATTCTCGGTATCAATAACATAACCGGAGGCGTTCAAGCGCAGTGCCAATGCTTCGGCTTTCTCTTTAGAGCGGCCCGCAATAGTAAGCTCGAAATCTTCTTCAATCGTTAATCGCTCAGCGATGAAACGACCAAAATTTCCATAACCACCGAGGATGAGAATTCGCGTCACTTGCCCATATTCGTTATTTTATTCGTGTATTGCGATGTACTTCGGTGTGCTTTCTAAGCGCTTAAACCACTCGCGAATTTTCCCATAGTTTTTAAGGTCAAATCCGCCTTCATGCGCAACATGTGTGTAGGCATATAAAGCGATGTCTGCTATGGAAAGCGCGCTGCCAACGAAATAATCTTG
>JBCCFA010000453.1:0-3626 GCA_039029975.1 Pseudomonadota bacterium | reverse complement strand
CTGACGCGGGCCGTGGGCGAGGATTAAATAAATCAAGGTCGTTGGATTTTTGATGGTTAATTTGAATGTTTACTTGATGAGGTGTTGGTGAATTAACAGGCACCCTATCGTTGACTAAGGCAACAAAGCTTCAGTTTGCACCGGACAAGTTACGACCTAGCGTTTTTTGATCGTCGACACTATGTTCTTGAGGTAATGCGAAGTTTCACCGGTTGTGGCATTTCTGCGGGCGGCGCGCGGCTAATCCGAAAGCCTGCGCTTAATGCACGCTCGATAGCTGAATCTAAACCGCTATCGCCTGTCCCCTGAACAAGCTGGGCCTCTTGCACAGCGCCGTCATTGTTTATCCAAATTTTTACGATCGCGGCATAGCGGCCCTTACGAATCTCATCAATATCGGCCAACCAATCTTGCAAGTCGCTCTGGATTACGCCGGCGTACCATTTGTTTGGATCGCCACCGCCAATAAGACCGCGGCCTCCCTTCTTCGCTTTCAAACCAAACCCATCAGCGCCTGCAACACCGTCTGCGTCCAAACCGAGTTCGTCACCGGGTAGTGGTTCATCTGGGGATGAATCGTCGGCAATCGGTTCAGGCTCCGGTTCCGGTACTTCGACCTCTTCCATTTCTGGCGGTGGTGGCTCCTCCATTTTGGGCGGAGGTGGTGGCGGTGGCGGCGGTTGAATGAGCGAGATTTCTTGGATGGCCGGTGGTTCTGGTGGTGCCGTACCGCCTAGGCTATTTATGGCAGCGTATCCAAGGGCGCCAAAGACCAGTAGCACGCCAATGCCGCCGAACACGGGGAGCAGATTTTTTAGTTTGGAATCTTCGTCTTCTTCGTTCATTGTTCTTGAAACGCTATTAAATTATTTCACCAATTTTTGAGTGACT
Organism: Pseudomonadota bacterium; assembly: GCA_039029975.1. Taxonomy (GTDB): domain Bacteria; phylum Pseudomonadota; class Gammaproteobacteria; genus JBCCFA01. The sequence goes on along the minus strand of JBCCFA010000453.1, from coordinate 2,735 downwards.
AAGCCGACCTGCGTGATGCCAATCTTGCCGACCATATCTAATACGTCGATTACCAGTTGGTACTGCACCGTGGCATCACCTTTAATCACTACCGGTAGAGACGGGTCTGCTGCGTACAAAGAGGTAAGGCGGGACTCGAGCTCCTGCATTGAAACAGGATAGGTATCTAGAAATACCGTGCCGTCCGCCATAACGGTGACCGCCTTCGTTTTTGGTTCTTCTAAACTCGGCGCATTACTCGCTTGCGGTAAATTTATTTGAATACCTTGAACTGCGGCTGTGGTCATGATGATAAATATCAACAATAAGACGAAGGTCAAATCTACCATCGGCGTGATGTTGATATCGTCATAAGGTTCGTTATCGTCTTTTACGTCACCCGCCATTGTTATAATCCACTAAGGCTAAGCGCCGTATTGCTCATTGATTTTCGCGGCAAATTCGTCCGCGAAGACGTGCATATCTGCACTAATTTCTTTCACCTTGGAACTTAAATAGTTGTAACCAAATAACGCTGGTATCGCGACGCCCAAACCTGCCACGGTTGCCAACAGCGCAGCAGCCATGCCGGGCGCAATCGCCGCAATGTTGACATCCCCGGTAGCGGCGATAGCGGCAAAGGTAACCATCACACCAACTACGGTACCGAGCAGACCAACAAACGGCCCGCCAGAAATCGCAATTGTTAATAGCACCAACAAGCTATTTAATTTCTGCCCTTCACGAACCATCTGGGTATCCATAGCCGCTGAGATAGCGCCCATCGCTTTGCTATCTAAACCCGCTGATGCTGCGCCGACGGAAGGTGAGACTCGCAGGTTCACCTCTTTGAAACCCTGTTCATAGACGCGATACAACGGCGAATCCCGATAGCCCTTTCCGCTTTCAAGTAAGGCGTCCATCGGCTGCCCTTGTTCGGCCAGACCATTAAACGCGCGCAAGAATTTGTTCGTTGCCCGGCGCGCACTGGATAAATTCATGGCTTTAACGAACATAACCATCACGGCGACAGCAGCCATTAAAATACAAATCCCGATAACGATTTGTTCGACAATGGCTTCGCTGCGCCCAAAAACGTTCTGGATAATGATGCCGAAATGCGACGCATGGCCACCTCCTTCTTCGCCATGTGCTGCTTGATCGGAAGTCTCATCTCCTCCGTAGGTGACTACTTGATCGTTACGTGGGCCTTGGATTGCAGCAGACAAGGCAATGAAATCGGCGCTTCGGGCAACGGTAGAAATTTGTAACTCGTCCAACTGAACAGCGGCCAGCCCTGTTCCGTCTGAACCGCCACCAATATAAGTCGCCCCTGTCATCGCCATTGGCGTGATTGGCGCGTTACCAACCGGAGCACCGTCGACATAGAGCACGGCTTCGGTCGTACCGGCAACGAAAGCAATATAATGCCACTGTCCCGGTGTAATGTTTGGTCCACTAACCTGCGCGTCTGAATAATTGGCAACTACTTGGCCTGCGTTAACGAGTACCGAAAGCCTCGCCCCAGCAGGATCGGCGCGGTCGAGCAAGTAAACGGGTGTCTCAGGGAGCTCATCGAAGCGCACCCACATACCAATCGTGAATCCTTTCTCTGCGGAAAAGTTGAGATTGCCGGCATCACTGATTGTTATTGGTTCCGCGCCAGATAAAATGACGCCATTGCCAATGATCGAAGCGGGATTGGTAATAGGAGCACCCGATACCGGCGTTTGATAAGCCGTGCTGTCTACCACGCCAGCGCTCTCGTTAAAGTGCAACACCAGAGCGGTATCCACATCATAAGTACCGCCGGCGTCCGCGCCATTTACTGCTGTGTTATTGCTGAAATAGAGTTTGAATTCGTTATCAGTGCTTTGCGGGTTTATCGCCGGTACTTTCACCCACACTAGGGCGATACCTGAAGCAGCGTCAAATTTTTCGACATGGTACTTCAGTGGCGTTTGGTCATCGCCGGCGATAAAGCGAAAGTCGATGCCGCCGTCACGAACGTTCAGGAACTGCGGAAAATTCCCTGAGTGCAGGCGAACAAGAGTCGGCGCCTCCGTAACCGCACTTTGTAGGTTCACGCCGGTCGCGGTGCTGTTCACGGCAATTGTTTTTCGCTGCGTCCAATCGGGCGCCCACCACGCATGAGCACTTGGTATTAGGAAGGAGAGGAGCACGATCCAGCCCGGCAGGTGGAACCGTTGTGCAATAGTTTTCGTCATACGGAAGACTTTTATTACATCTATATTACGACCGTATGACAGCGTGGGCTGCAACACGGAAATTTGAGGTACAGCAAGCCTAACAGCGACGGTTGACCATCAAATGACAGTACAAGAGAGAAGGCTCGTATAAACAGACGTGGAACTAGAACTGATAACCCGTAGCGAAATGAAATCGAGAATCGCCGCTTTCAATCGTGCCGTTATCGCGTAGCGGATAGGCCCAATAAATGGTGGCATTCAAGCCGTCGAAAGCGCGGACTTTCATCCCCAAGCCGGTACTCCAAAGAAAAAACGAACTATTTTGGCCCGGCAAAGGATCTTGAAGTTGGCCCTTTGCTGCGTCCACAAAGGCAAGTAGCTGCAACTGATTCAATTCTTGCCACACGAATTTCGCCAGAGACGGCGATCTCAGTTCGAATTTCAAATCTACGCCATCGTCGACGAACACCTGCGATTCTAAGTAGCCGCGAACTGAATCGAACCCGCCAAAACCTAACTGCTCATTGCTAATCAGCGGCTCTTTTG
>JBCCFA010000452.1:0-3639 GCA_039029975.1 Pseudomonadota bacterium | reverse complement strand
TATTTTTGGTCCTCGCCTTTTTCTGCAGCTCCGGCTTGTGGTTGCTTTTGGAAGCGGAATTTCTCGCTATCGTCTTAGTCCTGGTTTATGTCGGCGCTGTCATGGTGTTGTTCTTGTTCGTCGTGATGATGCTGGACATTAACATTGCGGTGTTAAGGGAAGGGTTTGCACGTTATGTACCGGTCGCGATTCTTGTCGCGTTAGCGATGATGATTTCGGTAGGACTGATGGTTGGGCCGGAGTATTTTGGCCTAGAAATATCCGGGAATATTCCCCGGGCCGGCGCAGATTACGACAACACGCAAGTGCTTGGCGAAGTGCTTTATACGACCTACGTCTTTCCATTTGAAGTCGCCTCGGTTGTGTTGCTAGTAGCGATTATCGCCGCCATCGCATTAACCCTTAGACCTTCTCGACAAACCAAAGCACCAAAACCGGAACGACAGGTGGAAGTGAAGCGTGAACAACGCGTGCGTGTCGTAAAAATGGATGCCGAAAAACCAGAATAAGGGCAACACAAACCCAGCATGAACAATCCTAACCACATCAACCGGGCAAAACTCTAATGCTTTCACTGGCGCATTTTCTAGTGATTGGCGCAATCCTATTTTGCTTAAGCATTGCCGGTATTTTTATCAACAGAAAGAACGTGATTATCTTGTTGATGTGTGTTGAATTGATGTTGCTTGCGGTCAATATGAACTTTATCGCGTTCTCTCATTTTAATGGCGACGTGGCAGGGCAAGTATTTGTGTTTTTTATTTTGACGGTTGCCGCAGCCGAAGCAGCAATTGGATTAGCTATTTTAGTTGTGTTGTTCCGAAACAAGAACTCGATCAATGTCGAAGATTTGGATCAGTTGCAGCGCTAACTTGATTAACCGGTATAAGGTCTGAGCGAAAACAACGTGTTAAGCATTTGCCTATTAATTATTTTAGCCCCGCTCGTGGCTTCAATTATTGCGGGTTTGTTCGGGCGTGGGATTGGACGCTCGGGTGCCCACACTGTGACGAGTGTGGGAGTAGGCGTATCTTTCCTCCTCTCTTTATATGTGTTTTGGCGAATCGCGCTAATGGGCGATATGCCGCTCAACGTTGACTTATACACTTGGTTGGAAACCGGTGGTGTCGATTTCAAAATCGGGTTTTTGATTGACGAGCTAACGGCAACCATGATGGTCGTGGTGACCTTTGTTTCCTGGATGGTGCATTTCTACACAATTGGGTATATGCACGATGACCCGGGATACCAACGGTTCTTTTCCTATATCTCGTTGTTCACCTTCAGCATGCTCATGCTGGTGATGTCGAATAACTTCTTGCAGCTGTTTTTCGGGTGGGAAGCGGTTGGTTTGGTTTCGTACTTATTAATCGGGTTTTGGTATACACGCGATACGGCGATTTATGCCAACTTAAAGGCGTTCCTAGTTAATCGAGTAGGTGATTTTGGGTTCTTATTGGGTATTGCGGCGGTATTAATGTACTTCGGATCGTTGGATTACTTCACCGTGTTCGAACAAGCGCCCGAGCTCGCCGACGCCTCGATTGAAATTTGGGGTGAGTCGGAGTGGTCATTGTTAACGGTGACGTGCTTGCTGTTGTTCGTTGGCGCAATGGGCAAATCGGCGCAAGTGCCGCTGCATGTGTGGTTGCCAGATTCAATGGAAGGCCCAACGCCCATTTCCGCGCTGATCCACGCCGCAACGATGGTCACTGCGGGCATTTTTATGGTGGCTAGAATGTCGCCGTTATTTGAGCACTCGCCCACGGCGTTGTCGGTCGTTTTGATCATTGGTGCGATTACCGCGTTTTTTATGGGGCTCTTGGGATTAGTCCAACACGATATAAAACGTGTTGTTGCGTATTCAACATTGTCGCAGTTGGGTTACATGACCGTGGCTTTAGGCGCCTCCGCCTACAGCGCTGCCATATTCCACCTAATGACCCATGCGTTTTTCAAAGCGCTATTATTTCTTGCCGCGGGTTCAGTGATCATTGGTATGCATCACGAACAAGACATGCGCAAGATGGGCGGTTTGCGGAAGTACATGCCTATTACCGCCATTACAAGTCTAATTGGCTCACTTGCGCTCATTGGTTTTCCAGGATTTGCTGGCTTTTTTTCGAAAGACGCGATCATCGAAGCGGTTCATCATTCGCACACGCCGGGCGCGTACTGGGGCTACCTCGCCTGTTTAATTGGCGTGTTTATCACGGCGCTTTATTCATTTCGACTCGTATTCTTGGTTTTCTATGGTGAAGAACGCTTTGACGATCACACGCGTGAACATTTGCATGAATCACCTGCGGTTGTGACCGGTCCGCTCATCGCGCTAGCGATACCCTCGGTCATTATTGGCGCCATGTTTATTGAGCCAATGCTATTTGGCGATTATTTCGGTTCGAGCATTATTGTGCATTCCGAGCACGACGTACTGGCGGCGCTGGGGGCAGATTATCACGGTGTCATTGGTTTCATTACGCACGGCCTGATGCAGCCGCCGTTCTGGTTAGCGTTGAGCGGTGTAGTAGTCGCCTGGTATCTGTATCTTCGGCGACCGGATTTACCGCATCGCATCGCGGAGTCCGTTTCCCTTGTGCACACCGTTCTCTCTGAAAAATATGGTTTTGACCGATTCAATGATTGGTTTTTTGCCGGCGGTGCGCGCGGCACCGGGAAATTTTTATGGAAATTTGGCGATGTGAACTTAATCGATGGCTTTGTTGTTAACGGCTCCGCTAAGTTCGTTGGTTGGTGGTCGCAAATTGCGCGTCAAGTTCAAAGTGGCTATCTCTATCACTATGCCTTCGCGATGATATTGGGCCTGCTGGCGCTGCTGGCGCTATTTGTCCACGGCTGGTTCGGCTTTGGCGGGAGTGGCTAGAGGTAGCGTCGCGACATGAATAATTCTTTCCCGATATTAAGCCTGTGTATTTGGTTGCCGATTTTAGGCGGCCTATGGGTCATTTTCGCGGGCAGCCGGGTCGATAACGCCGCCGCCCGCAAAGATTCACTGCTGATCTCTATCGTCACGTTTGTAATTTCCCTGTTCCTCTATGGCAGTTTCGACGAGGGATCCTCGTCGATGCAATTCGTCGAACAACATATGTGGATAGCGCCATTCGATATTTACTATCACGTGGGCATAGATGGTATCGCGCTACCGCTGATTCTGTTAACAACATTCATCACCCCATTGATCGTGCTTGCCGGTTGGGAAGTTATTCGGGACAGGGTGGCGCAGTACATGGGTGCCTTTTTGGTCCTGGAAGGATTAATGGTTGGCGTATTCTCGGCAATGGACGCAATCCTGTTTTATGTATTTTGGGAAGCGATGTTAATACCGATGTTTTTGATCATCGGTATCTGGGGCGGGCCGAACCGGATCTACGCGACGATCAAATTCTTCCTTTACACGTTCCTCGGCTCAGTGCTGATGCTCGTCGCATTGCTGTATCTGTACGCGGAAGGTGGTTCGTTCGGCATTCTGGACATGCATGACCTCAAACTGGGAATGACCGCCCAGACCATGCTGTTCTTCGGCTTCCTCATCGCCTTTGCGGTCAAGGTGCCGATGTGGCCGGTGCATACCTGGCTGCCGGATGCCCACGTTGAGGCACCCACGGGGGGCTCGGTAAT
>JBCCFA010000451.1:0-3650 GCA_039029975.1 Pseudomonadota bacterium | reverse complement strand
TGCATTTGTAAGAACGGAATACCAACCTACTAAATCGCAGCGCAGGTGATTAGCACGATCACTGCATCAAGGAGTATTTTCTGTTTCTTGGTCACGTTGGGCCCTTTCTACTCAAAGAGTAAAGGATTCGTCTCGTAGGAGACACACGTCCACTTATCAACTTTGAGTTCAGTGAGCGGTTCGCCATCTGTCTTGAAATAGCTGTATCTTATAGTGACGCCCATTCTCATCATGAATATCGTTTGCTCTTCGTTACATGCGGCCTCGCTCATTGTTGTTTCGAGTACGTCGAGGTTCAGCTCCATATCCTTTGGTACGTTCATGATGTAGGAGTAGACTAGGTCCCTTCCTTCAGAGTGTACCGATGTTAAGGTATTCCCTGAACCAACTTTCATCGGGAGTTCTGACGCCATGCCATCAGCAAAATGTCTAGCAAAACCTTCGGGGCTTTTCGGGACTGTGATGTTTAGGTTTGGTTGATTAACCACCTTCGCGATATTAACAATGGTCGCCAACCCGCCTAAGACAATACATACTTTAATCATCGTACCCGCCCAACCACCGTGCTTAGTACAGCTTTTCCACAAGGCGATCACGATGAAGATGCCATAGATGTACCAAACTACGTATGTGGTCCAAAAGGTCGGCTCATGCCCAAAATTTCCAGCCGTGAGTATAGTAGCGATAAAAACGATGTTTCCTAGTATGCTCCAGCCAAAGAACATAATCGGCAGGCTGATGTCTCCACGCCAGACACGTATCAAATAGGAACGGTTCTCTTCAACAATTTCTGTGGCTTCGGTACTCATCGATTCACCCTGCTGAACTCCTTGTAAGCTTTTAAGATACGGACCAGTTCTTACCTGGCCCGCACGCGACCTGTCAACTGTTGGCTGGCAGTTTATCAACGTCCGCTGCGTCTCGAAACCGCCGACTGAAATGACTCCGAAATCGACGAAGTGTTCGTGTGGAACGAGGACAACCACCACGCATTGTGTAATTCGTGTCACGACCTTATGATGGTAGCGGGTGTTGGTGGGGTGGGCGTTAGCCCATAGGCGCGAAAGGAAACGAAGTTTATGGGTAAAAAGGAAGCGCCTGACTACAACTGGGTTTGCCACGTGTGCGATACGGTGGTTCCGGCTGGGACCTTGATCTGCATCTCGTGTGGGAACGAGGCAGGTGCGACCAAAGAAAGTGTCGCATTTGAGACTAACCCTATCTTCATAGAAGAGAACTCGAAGGCGAGATTCAAATTGGTCATATCCATGCTCCTAGTTGCGCCGCAGTTAATGTTGCTGATGATCGCAACAGGTCAGAAGTTCACGGCGGTGGCGGCTTTTATAGTTATGATTGTTGTTTGCTTCACTGAGCGCAAGGGGGTTCGAAGTGCTTTCAGTGAACCTATATTGAAAAAGAACTTTATTTCTTGTATCGGCATTTACGTAGCCGGTTGGTTGTTATTCTTAGTCGGTTTCTGGCGGTTTACTCCCTTCATAGCTCTTCTTGCGACCGTAGTAATTTTTCGCTACTACTACAAATCCGACGAAGCTAATATAGCTCACGAAAAGTTCAAGTTAATGGGCTGATGTCTAAAAGTCTCGATGTAGTTTTGAGAGTCAATTTATTCGCCACATGGACTGGACGACAACCAATAATGCGAGCGTCCAACCGCCAAGCACTGTGTAAACCGTGTCACGACCGTGAGACGGCGGTGTGTGATGGCGGGTTTGGACAATAAGTAGAAGGAGTACTGCTAATTATGACGACGTTCAAGGTAGTTTGCATGATAGTTTTTAGTTGTTGCATTCCCTTGAGCAGTCATTACGAAATGATGATGGACGTTGCGAACCATAGACTCTCGACCGAGGATTCTAATCAGTTCGCTCGTGTATGGAGCGATTCGGAACTTCTGAATGCGGAAGCTAAGAAATATCAGGTTCGCGCGCGATTATCGTACATCACTATGATCGCGTCTTTTATTTTAATTGTGTTAGTCGAGGCGCGTAGTTGCGACGTTCCCCCGAATATGAGTAGCACGACTATCTAGATTCCAATAACCTTATACGAGGAGATTGGCAATGAAGAAACGTTACAGCGATGAGCAAATCGTGGGTTTTTTACGAGAAGCGGAATCCGGTGTCTCACTGAAAGAGCTATGCCGGCGCCACGGGTTTTCCGAGGCGAGTTTTTACGCATGGCGGAATAAATTCTCTGGCCTTGAGGTCGCGGATGTAAAACGGCTGAAAGCCCTAGAATCGGAAAATGCTCGTTTAAAGAAACTGCTCGCCGAAGCGATGCTGGAACAAGAAGTGACTCGCGAGGTGCTTCGAAAAAAGTGGTAAGCGCGGCGTCGAGACGCGATGTGGTGCACCATATGAAAACACATGGATTAAGCGAGCGTCACGCGCTGCGTGTCGTGAAGATGAGTACAAGCGCGCTTCGCTATGTGCCGAAGCCGGATAAGAACAGCGGGCTACGAGAAGCGATTTTAACACTGGCGTATCGTCATCGCCGTTACGGTTCGCCGATGATTTATCTGAAGCTGCGTCAGTCGGGGTGGGTCGTGAACCATAAGCGTGTTGAACGTTTGTACACGGAGATGGGTTTGCAAGTACGCAAGCGTCGCCGTAAGAAGATCCCCGTTAGTGATCGTCAGCCACTCATTCGCCCGATGGCGCCGGATGAGGTTTGGTCAGTGGATTTCGTGTTTGACCGAGTCGCGGGTGGTCGTGTGCTGAAGATACTCACAATCGTAGACGATGCCACTCACGAATCTGTGGCCGCTGAACCTCGTCATTGGTTCGGTGGCAATCAGGTTGTTGAATATCTTTCGCGGCTAGCCCAATCAAGAGGATTGCCTAAAGTGATTCGTTGCGACAACGGAAAAGAATTTATCGGTAAGGGGATGCTTTCCTTTGCCCATGATAAAGGGATTGCTATTCGCCCGATTCAACCGGGGAAACCCAACCAGAATGCCTATATTGAATCATTTAATGGTCGGTTGCGTGATGACTGCCTGAATGAGAATTGGTTTTTGAATCTCGCCCATGCCCACGAAATTATTGAAGCATGGCGAACAGAGTACAACGAAGAACGACCAAAAAAGGTCTTAAAAGGTTTAACACCAGCTGCTTATGCAACACATTTAACGAATACGAGTAAACTAAACCTGGACCCTAGTAGTAAGTGCTACTCATGATGGGGGAATGTCGAACGAACACCGGAAGGGGAAACAAAGATGCCGCGCTTTCTGAGCTAACTACTCGTACGGGTTTGGCCGTGAGCAGGTTGCTCTACGGCATACGCCGTTACCACATCGTTAGTATTCAACATGAGGGTTACCTCTTAGGTTTTGTGTAGTTGTGGTAACTCCATCAAAACCGGTGACCGTCGCTTTTTTAAGCTATATGTCAGATCTCATCGGGACCTCTACAATTTTAATGCCTGGCAATGTCCTACTTTGACTCCCGCCTTCCGTGGCGCTCGCCCTTCGGGCGCACTGCGTGCGTCCAAATCGTCAATCCTGACGATTTGTCACACGAGCCCTTTTGTAGGGAAATATGGGATCACTAGACACTAAATTAAAAAAACCCCGCCACTTGCGCGGCGGGGTTTTCTTAATTTAATGCCTGGCAATGTCCTACTTT
>JBCCFA010000450.1:0-3659 GCA_039029975.1 Pseudomonadota bacterium | reverse complement strand
GTGACAGGGGGTCTGGCCCAGGCGATATAGGCCAGCACATCGAATAAATCGCTATCTTCCCCGTGGCAAAGCCGCTGCAATTTTTCCAGATCATCTTTGGCGAATCCTGTACAGATCAAAAAGATTTAGCCAACATGAGCAAATTAAGAAGCAATTTGGAGACTAGTTCGCCGGAGTTCGAATCAAATAGCGCAAATATGGCGAGTTTAGTGGAGACGTTGCAAAGCAATGCCAGGAAAGTTGCTACTGGGGGCGGTGATCGGGCTCGTGAGAAACACCTTAAGCGCGGTAAGCTGCTGTCCCGTGACCGCATCGACAGCTTACTAGATAAAGGTGCCCCGTTCCTAGAACTATCCCAATTCGCAGCCTGGGACATGTACGACAACGGTGTACCAAGTGCCGGTGTGATTACCGGGGTCGGTCGCGTGAGCGGCCGCGAATGTGTCATTGTGGCAAACGATGCCACCGTTAAAGGCGGTACCTACTATCCAGAAACGGTCAAAAAACACCTTCGAGCGCAGGAAATCGCTCGTGAAAACAGAATGCCCTGCATCTACTTAGTGGATTCGGGTGGCGCATTTTTGCCAAAACAAGATCAAGTGTTTCCAGACCGTGAGCACTTTGGCCGCATTTTTTATAATCAGGCGACCATGTCAGGACTCGGCATCCCACAAATTGCCGTGGTCATGGGATCGTGTACCGCAGGCGGCGCATATGTACCCGCCATGTCTGATGAAGCCATCATTGTGCGCAATCAAGGAACGATATTTTTAGGCGGACCGCCTTTAGTCAAAGCAGCCACTGGCGAGGTCGTGTCAGCAGAAGATCTAGGCGGCGCTGACGTTCATTCGCGCACCTCTGGGGTCACCGATCACTACGCTGAAAACGATCATCATGCGCTTCAGATCGCTCGGGGCGTTGTCTCATCACTGAACCAACCAGCGAAAACCGACCTTGCCTTACAAGAAGTTGCCCCACCCCACTACGGTGCGGAGGAACTTTACGGCGTAATTCCGAGCGACCCGAAAACGCCCTACGACGTTCGCGAAGTCATCGCCAGAATCGTCGATGGCAGCGAGTTTAAAGAATTCAAACAACTGTATGGCACCACATTGGTTTGTGGATTTGCCCATATCTTTGGTTACCCCGTTGGCATCGTCGCGAACAACGGCATTCTGTTTTCCGAATCGAGTTTAAAGGGCGCCCACTTCGTCGAACTGTGCTGTCAACGGCGTATTCCACTGGTCTTTCTACAGAACATTACTGGATTCATGGTCGGCTCCAAATATGAAGCGGGCGGCATCGCCAAAGACGGCGCAAAATTGGTCACCGCAGTCGCCTGCGCAAAAGTGCCAAAATTCACGGTCATCATTGGCGGGAGCTTTGGCGCCGGCAACTATGGTATGTGTGGCCGGGCGTATAGTCCGCGCTTTTTGTGGACCTGGCCAAATGCACGAATCTCAGTAATGGGTGGAGAACAAGCGGCTCAAGTGCTGGCGCAAGTTAAGCGCGACAATATCGAAGCCAGCGGTGAGCAATGGCCAGACGCCGAAGTCGAAGCATTCATGGATCCGATTCGCGCTCAATATGAGACACAGGGCAACCCCTATTACGCAGCAGCCCGTTTATGGGACGACGGGATCATTGACCCAGCCGACACCCGCACGGTGTTGGGCTTGGGCATTTCCGCGAGTTTAAATGCGCCAATCGAGAAAACCGAATTTGGCGTTTTCCGCATGTAGAACAAACCTATTAATCAACAGATCAAAATTGAAAGCAATGTTCAAAAGAATCTTAATCGCGAATCGCGGTGAAATTGCCAGACGCATCATTCGGACCGCGAACAATCTCGGCATTGAAACCGTTGCTGTCTACAGCGAAGCGGATCAGCACGCCATCTACGTCAGTGAAGCATCACAAGCCATTTGTATTGGGCCACCGCCGGCTGTCGATAGTTATTTGAATATCGAAAAAGTTATCGATGCGGCCAAAAGCACCGGTGCCGAAGCCATCCATCCCGGCTATGGGTTCTTATCCGAAAATGCCGATTTCGCCGATGCTTGTGCTGGTGCCGGCATCGTATTTATCGGCCCAAATGCTGATGTGATTCGTAAGATGGGTTCCAAAGAATCGGCGAAATCAATCATGGCGGCTAACGATGTACCGGTCGTACCGGGTGCCGATGATGGGGATCTCGAGACCTTAAAGCAGGCAGCAGAATCCATTGGCCTGCCCGTCTTGATTAAAGCAGTGGCCGGTGGCGGTGGACGTGGTATGCGTTTGGTCTCAAATTTAGACGATTTCGAGCAAGCTTTGACTAGCGCCCGACGTGAGGCGGCCTCAGCGTTTGGCAACGACAAAGTCCTACTCGAAAAATACATTGAACAACCCAGACATTTAGAAGTGCAGATTTTTGGGGACACGCATGGCAACGTGATTCATGCCTTCGAACGAGATTGCTCTACCCAACGCCGCTACCAAAAAGTTATAGAGGAGGCGCCAGCCGCAAATATTACTGAAGCACAGCGCAATCAATTGCATCAGGCGGCGGTTAAGGCAGGCCAAGCAGTTAACTATGTGGGCGCGGGCACGGTTGAGTTCGTAATGGACAAAGCCGGCGCTATCTATTTCATTGAAATGAACACCCGGCTGCAGGTTGAGCACCCTGTCACGGAAATGATAACGGGCGAAGACCTGGTGCACTGGCAGTTTATCGCTGCCAGCGGCGGTGCCCTACCCGGCCAATCGACAATTAAGCGACATGGGCACGCCATCGAACTGCGACTCTGTGCCGAGGATCCGGCGAACGATTTTGCGCCGTCAATCGGTGAAATTTCTTATCTTGGACTACCGACTGCCAACGCATCGGTCCGAATCGATAGCGGCGTTGCAGTCGGTTCGCATATCACGCCATTCTACGATTCGATGTTTGCGAAATTGATTGTGCACGGTGACGATCGATCAGATGCGATTAACCGGGTTGACGGTGCACTGCGCGAATTAAAACTTGGTGGCCTACATAGCAATCGCAATTTTTTACATAATATTCTCCAACATCCTCGCTTCCAAGCATGTGATTTTGATACCCACTTTGTAGATGACGCGCAAGCCGAATTGGTGTCCGAACCAAGCATGCAAAATCATGAAAAAGCGCTTGCCGGTCTTGCGGTGTTCGAACACGAAAACAGGCTACGTTCGGATACCACCGGTCCTTGGGAAGAAATCATCGGTTTTCGGTCGAATTTACCTTATGCGCGGGATGTCACCCTAACCCATGAAGCAGAGACCTTTACGGTCAAGGTATCAATGAATACCTCAACTGCCGGCACGAGAGAGATCACTGTTAACGAGGAAATCTTCTCGTTAAGCATAAAACAAATCAGCGAAAACCAACTTAATGTTGATTTAAAACAAACGAATGCTCGCGTCGGCTTTCATTTGAACTCTGCCCACTGTTATCTCTATACATCTGAGCGTACCCTGGTTATGCAAAGGGCGGCGGATTTCGAGGTAAGTGACGGCGAAGGCAGCAGCGGTAAATTAGTAGCCCCCATGCCGGGCGCTATATTGGACGTGTTTGTTAAAGTTGGCGACGAGGTGACCGCTGGCGCGTCTTTGATGTTAATGGAAGCCATGAAAATTGAACATGCCATTGTCGC
>JBCCFA010000449.1:0-3671 GCA_039029975.1 Pseudomonadota bacterium | reverse complement strand
GCAAAGGTATCGATGCAAATTACATACCAGGGCTGTTCAAACGTAAGGGTCGGTATAAATTATGGAATCGAGAATACTCAAACTAGCTCTAATATTCACGCTACTCGTTTTGTCGCAAGCGTCTTCCGCCGTAATGATCAATTTAAAAAGCGGTAATGGTCTGATTGGCGGTGCAGATTCGGAAATAACCTATAAGCTTGGTCCCGCAGATAGCGCTTTTCCAAATGTTTTTACTGCGACCGATTTCGATGACGCTAGAAACGGACCAGCAGCACAAATAATTAATCGTAATGGTAATTGGTTGGATCCCTCGGCATTCAACGGTGATACCACTGCAAATTGGATATCGGATACCCAAAACAGCGCCACGTCGAATGGTTTCACCGCTTTATATGCGATTGATTTCGTTAATCCCTTCGCCTCTGTTTTGAGTGCGGAAATGGACCTCTATTGGTCTGTCGACAATCGTTTAGGTGGTGATGGAACCAATGCTGGTGTTTTCCTAAATGGCATAGCCTTAGCTGGAGTCGAAGGCGGAAGTTTCGGAACGAACACACCTTTCTTAGGCGTCGATATCGCGTCGTTGCTAGTCGCTGGTACTAACACGCTTTACTTCAACGTCTTTGATTTCGGTGGCCCGAGCGGCTTACTATTCAGCACGGATATCGAAATTCTTGAAGACACAACTCAAGGGCCGGGGCCAACTCCTGTGCCCGAACCAACCACTCTCATCCTAATGGGATTGGGTATCGTCGGACTGGGATATAGAAAAAAACAAAAATAAGTTAAACGCTTAACTAACGATATGAAACCCGCTTCGGCGGGTTTCTTTTTTGCTTATTTAGCTCGGTGTTTCTACGGGGATAGATTCGAAAAACAAAGGGTTGTTTTTCTCACCCCTGCGGGGCGCCTTCGCTGCGCTCTGCTGTCCAACTTGCTTAGAATTGCTTAACGAGCCAACAATAGAAACGATGGTTATGAGGTAGTGGTTCTTGTGGCTGTTCTCCATTTGACGAAACTTCACGATTCGAATCTCTCTAAAAATGCGTTTTATGATAGTTTTTATCGGACTCCAAATGCCATACCCTGTGCTATTAGGAACGACCTCTGATCCTTAGAGTATTAAAATGTAATGGAACTACGTTTTGTTTGCCACCGTCATTAAAATTCGAGACACCCTTCTAGGCGGCCTTATATTCGGCACGAGCTTATCTGCATTCGCCATGGAATACGGTGAGCTAACGATTATCGCCAAATCCAATGAACCGGCAGCCGGATTCGAAGACGGGTTTACCTACCGCAACTTTTTTCATCGTCCAGTGATCAATGATTCCGGCGAGATTGTCTTCTCTGCATCTGTTCTTAACCCCGGCGGAAACACCATTTGGGGAGATGCAATCTGGAGGAACAACTCACCAGTCCTCCGCCGAGGAGACGCCGTGCCAAACTTTCCCGCTGGCACAACTTTCACGGGGTTCTTTGCTCCCGGTCTCAACGATAGCGGGACACTCCTTTTTGGAGGCGGTATCGACTTTGGCGACGGTACTTTTGGTCGTGCGTTTTGGAAGGATGACAATATCATTGTGCAAGAGGACGCGGCTATTTCCTCCATCCCTGGCGCATCACATTCTAGCCTAGGTAACTATCGGGAACTGACATCACAAGGTGATGTTGCTTATACCACCAGCGTTAAAGTTCCAAACGAACAACCATCTATTACCCGCGCATTGTGGTTCAATCAAACATTAGTAGCACGACAAGGCCAACTCGCACCCGACACGCCGTCCGGCACACTTTTCCGTTGGATTGGACAATCACAAGATACCAATTCGAACGGGGATATTATTTATTTTGCTACGTTGGAAGAAGGCACAGGGGGCACCAACGAAGATAATCGCTTCGGTATCTGGCTTAACGAGCAGTTACTCGCTCGTGAGGGAGATCAGGTACCAGGGCTTCCACCAGGGGTACTGTTACGCGGGTTTGGTCCGCCCCGGATAAATGACAACGGAGAGTATGTATTTAGCGGTTTTCTTCGACATAACGGTACCACTATCGATAGCACAAACGATTATGTCATCTTATTGAACAACCAAATTTTCTACCGCAAAGGTAATACCTTACCCGGCGCACCAGCCGGCGCAGAGCTTGACGGCGTGCAAACGGTAAAGCTAGCTGAAGACGGCTCAATCATGTGGTTGGCACGATTAACGATTGGACCTGGCGGCATCACTGCCGATAACAATCAAATCCTTTATCAAAACTCGACGCCGGTGGCATTTAAAGGTCAGCAGGCGCCAGGCCATAATCCGGGTGTTGTGTTCGGGGATTTTCTGCCTTACTTTAGCCCGTCAGACGATGGACAATTCGCGTTTGGCACATATTTATCAACGGGCATAAATGGGAATAATTCGGATGTCGGATTGTACCTCGGCGGGCCACAAGGCGAATTGTTACCTGTACTCGGTAAAAACGGTTCGGTTGAAGGCTTACCAACGCATCTTATTATCCTTACTGATAACGCAAGCCATTCGCGGAGAAGTTTCAACAATTCCTCGATGCTTGTATTCACCGTCCGTGCGCAAGCGATGCCTGGTGAGAGTTTCCAACAGGACCTAATTGCGACATTCGTTCCACATATCCGATGGCGTGATGGCAATACTGATCAATGGTTCGACGCTAATAATTGGACGATTTCGCAGCTACCAAACAATCATCACCAGGTATATATCGAAACTGAGATGGGGACCGATATCGAGGTTACGGATCAGGACGCTCATGTTAAAGCGCTAACAATTCGCAGCACCGAAGGCCTTGCAACATTAAAGCTAGGTGGCAACAAACTTTCGATTGTTGAGGTATTAAATGTTGGCACCAACGGCGAAATTATCGGCGGTGAAATAGAGGCGGGTTCGTTTATTAACAGCGGTCGCGTCACCGTTGCCGCTGACCAGACGATTGTCACCGGCGACTACATTGCGAACGAAGGCACTATAGCGGGTGCGGGGCATCTCGAAATTTCCGGCACCTATTCGCATGCGCAAGTTGAAAACCAAGTACACGAAGCAAGTCTCTCATTTTTACCAACCGCTAACGTCGAGATTTTCATTGGGGGGATTAACCCCGGGGTTGATCACGACGTTATCGCCACACTTGGAAATATCGATTTTGGCGGTACTCTAAAACTAAAATCTCTAAATGGCTTCATGCCCCAAATCGGTGACGACATACAAATCTTTGCGGCGGCGAGCACTAGCGGGGAATTTCAAGATATCGACACGAGCGAATTATCCTTGCCGAGCGGCGTGGAGCTCGATATTTCACTACTATCGTCAAGCGGCAGGCTTACGTTTATCGCAACAGCAACAGCAACCGAAACCGTTCCATTTCCTAAATGGGCTTTGATATTACTCGTGATGCTCTTATTGAAACTTAGTTCAAACGCTCACCCGAGTCTTGGCGAGCTTAGACGGCGGGTTGCGAAATGCACCGAAGATTAGACTCAACGGCTATTCGCTAAGAAATCTAACTCAGCCTGACTAATCTGGACATATGGAGGGGTTCGAAGTAATCCTTAGGGGACGCTAAAAAACAAATAACCCCGCTGAAGCGGGTTTATTTTCCCCCGTTTAGGTTTGGTGTTTCTACGGGGATAGATTCGAAAAACAAAG
>JBCCFA010000448.1:0-3671 GCA_039029975.1 Pseudomonadota bacterium | reverse complement strand
GCTCCAAAAATGAACGAATGTAGTCCTGAACTTGTTCAATTTTTTGCGATTCCTGCCGCAAGCTTTTGATAAGGGGGCTATCAGCAATAATTGAGCCTATGGGTTTGGGGCTTAATTTTTTGCTCATAGCAATTTAAAATTAATCGTTTCGACGGTACACCAGAAAAAGAATAACAGATCGCTCAAGCCAACGATGGAAATTGTTCTAATATCCAAATCCACCGGCGCATTAGCGCGACTGCGAATTCGCTGGTATGCAATAGCTACCGGCCTGTTAATTTTCGCGTTTATTGCTACCTATTTGTTCTTCATGGGTTTCGAGCAGGGTGGCGATAAAATGGCAGATAAGTTACTTAACGATACAGAATTCGCCAACAACTTTTGGCAACAAGAAATTTCGACCAATCGAAAATTTCTAAATCGGTTACGAACCGATTTCGATGCTGACCTTGCCACGCTATCCAGCAAGCTGGGTAAGCTTCAAGCGCACATTGTAAGATTAGATGCACTTGCGGAGCGGGTGCTCAATGTTGCCCACCTCGATTCTCAAGAATTCGCGCTGTTGGAAAGCCCGGCAATCGGCGGCCCGTTCGAGACGACGACGCTATCCCCGAAGTGGCAGAATCTGTTAGTCAATCTTGAAAGTCTTGATACGGAAATTACGCTACGCGAAGAACGGTTGGATGCGCTTAATGCGCTACTTGGCGATAGGGCACTAAAAGAGTCGATGCACCCAACTGGTGATCCCGTTGTCGAAGGCTGGATATCATCGCGCTACGGTTACCGGACGGACCCTATGTCCGGCGCTCGCGAATTCCATGCTGGAATGGATTTTGCCGGTCGAGAGGGTACCGAGGTGAGCGCCGTGGGTGGTGGCATTGTGACTTGGTCCGGTCGGCGCTGGGGATATGGGAATATGGTAGAAATTAACCATGGCAATGGTTATGTCACCCGATATGCACACAATAAAAAGAACCTGGTGAAGATAGGCGAAAAGATCGCCAAAGATCAGACTATCGCTTTACTTGGGTCAACAGGGCGATCCACAGGTCCCCATGTCCATTTTGAGGTGCTGAAGGACGGCAAAGCGATTAATCCGAAATCTTTCATTGAAAAACACGCTGCGCACAAACATTAAGCGCCTGCCACTGATTTCCACCCATTTGTTACCCTACAGTCAGAGCCGGTGAGCCTCCCTTGTCTCGCCAAATCTGTACCGATGCGTCGTCGTTCTCTTATTCCACTTGTAATATCGTCCGGGATATTTTCCACAGAAACTCGGTCAAACAACTGAATCGCCACCAGTGAGCATTGACGCCAATGAACGACAACTTATTCGTGTGGCGATTCTCGGGTGCACTATAATTTCCGTTTCAATCATGACAAATAAAATTACTCATTGAGCCATGGCAGCAACCATATTCTCGCTTCCCCAACGTGCGATCCGGAGCCTATTTGGTAGCCGAAACGATCGATTCCTGAAGAAACTGCAAAAGCGAGTGCAGGAGATCAACAATCTCGAGGATGAATTAGGGTCGCTCTCGGACGACGAAATTCGAACAAAGACGGAGGAATTCCAACGGAGATTGGCAGATGGAGCGACGCTAGACGATTTGTTGGTCGAAGCGTTTGCGACCGTCCGCGAAGCCGGAAAACGCACGTTGAATATGCGGCATTTTGACGAACAACTTGTTGGTGGCATGGTCTTGCACCAGGGGAAGATCGCCGAAATGCGTACCGGTGAAGGCAAGACCCTGGTTGCCACCTTGCCGGCCTACCTTAACGCGCTGGCCGGGAACGGTGTGCATATCATCACCGTTAACGACTATCTCGCGAAACGAGACGCTGACTGGATGGGTAATATTTATCGTTTTCTAGGGATGACTGTCGGGGTGGTGTTGTCTGGGCTCGATACCGAAGCACGACAACAGGCCTATTCGGCCGATATTACTTACGGCACGAACAATGAATTCGGTTTTGATTACCTCCGCGACAATATGGCATTTCAAGCTGAGCAGCGAGTCCAGCGCGAATTGTCATATGCAGTAGTGGACGAAGTGGATTCAATCCTGATCGATGAGGCTCGAACGCCACTTATTATCTCCGGACCGACCGGTGATCGCAGTGACGTGTATGTCGCGGTCGATAAATTAATTCCAAAGTTATCTCGACAGGAAGAAGAGGACGGCGAGGGTGATTTTTCTGTCGACGAGAAATCGAAGCAGGTTAATTTAACTGAAGCGGGACACGAGCACGTAGAAGAACTCTTGATCGAAATCGGTCTGCTTGGCGAAGGCGACAGTCTTTATAGCCCGCAAAATATTTCGTTGATGCACCACATAGGTTCCGCACTTCGGGCTCATCGCCTGTTTCAAAAAGATGTTGATTACGTCGTGCAAAATGGCCAGATCGTTATTGTCGATGAATTCACTGGCAGGACCATGCCCGGCAGACGTTGGTCGGAGGGTTTGCATCAAGCAGTGGAAGCAAAGGAACGGGTCAAAATTCAACAGGAAAATCAGACGCTAGCGTCAATAACATATCAAAATTACTTCCGCCTTTATGAAAAACTCGCGGGCATGACCGGTACGGCCGATACCGAAGCTTATGAATTCCAACAGATATATGGCCTAGAAGTTGTTGTTATCCCTACTCATCAGGACATGGTCCGTGATGACATGGGCGATGTGATTTTTTTGTCTGCGAAGGAAAAGTACGACGCCATTATTGACGATATTAAAGAATGTGTGCATGACAAGCAGCCTGTTTTAGTTGGTACTGCGTCGATCGAAAGCTCAGAATACCTTTCCAATTTACTTAAAAAAGAGCAAATCGAACACCAAGTATTAAACGCCAAATTTCACGAACAGGAAGCGACAATTATCGCGCAGGCGGGGCGACCCGGTGCGGTGACCGTTGCGACGAATATGGCGGGTCGCGGCACGGATATCGTATTAGGCGGTAGTCTTGAATCAGAACTCAGTGAACTAGACGAAGAAAAAGCCACCGAGCGCGACACTATTCGTGGTGAATGGCAGGGACGACACGACCAAGTACTTGAGGCCGGCGGTTTGCATATCATTGGTACCGAGCGTCACGAGTCGCGTCGAATCGACAACCAATTACGCGGTCGCGCGGGCCGTCAGGGTGACCCGGGGTCAAGCCGTTTCTACTTATCTTTAGAAGATAATCTAATGCGAATTTTCGCTTCTGAACGGGTTGCGACGATGATGCAGAAACTCGGCATGGAGGAGGGTGAAGCGATTGAGCACCCCTGGGTTACGAAGGCGATCGAAAATGCGCAAAGGAAGGTAGAAGGCAGGAACTTCGATATCCGAAAACAGCTACTCGAATTTGACGACGTCGCCAATGACCAACGTAAACACGTTTATGAACAGCGTCGCGACTTAATGGAAGCCGAAGATATTGCTGAGAATATCAAAGGAATTCGTTACGACGTGCTTAACGACGCGGTCGATCTATACATACCACCGCAAAGCTTTGATGACGATTGGAATATATCCGGTTTGGAAGATTCACTGCTGCAAGATTTTGGTCTGAAGCTTGATGTCGCGAATTTGCTTGAAGAAGAATCCGATCTGGACGAAGATGGATTACGCAAACGCATTTTAGAGATCTTAGAGGCTGCTTACGCTGAAAAGGAAGATCTT
>JBCCFA010000447.1:0-3673 GCA_039029975.1 Pseudomonadota bacterium | reverse complement strand
ATGCGAGCTTTGTTAAAAGCGCTATCGGTTCGGATTGTGACTTGCGCGCCCGTGCGAGATTCCGCCTGGATTCCCCGCTCGGCAAGCGCCATCGATAACAACGCAATCGTGACTTGCTCACCCGTGGACAGCAGCACATCTAGCTCACGCCCGCTGGGTTTCGGGGTAATACCGTTGGCTAGTCCTAGTAAGCGATCGGTTTCGCCGGACATCGCCGACACAACCACTACTACCTGATTTCCGCTGCGGAATGTCGAAGCGACCTTCTCCGCAACCGCTTGGATGCGTTCAATACTGCCAACTGACGTACCGCCATATTTTTGGACTATCAATGCCATGCCACTAACCGGTTTGAGATCCCACCCAATCCGCAACGCTCGCTAAAGCTGTCGGGAGGGCTTCGGGCTTATCACCACCGGCTTGCGCCATATCGGGGCGCCCGCCGCCTTTTCCACCAACTTGTTTAGCGACGAAGTTCACTAGTTCTCCTGCCTTTAGCGTTTTACTTAACGCTTTGGTCACGCCCGCAATCAAGCGAACCTTATTATCTTCAATCGCGCCCAGCACAATCACCGCGTTTTCCAATTTGTCTTTAAGTTTATCAACAGCGCTGCGTAGCGTTTCTATATCAGCCCCGTCGATGATTTCTGCGACAACCTTCACATCACCCACGCTAACCGCGTTTGCGCTTAGATCGGAACCAGAGCTGCCGGCGAGTTGATCTTTCAGTTTTCGGATTTCTTTGTCAGCGCCTTTTGCTTTATCTACTAATTGCTGCAACTTCTCAATAAAATTTTCGCTGTTTGCCTTAAGCAATCCAGCCGCTCGGTTGAGCTGCACCTCTTTATCATGAGCGCTACCTAGTGCCGCAGGCCCGGTAAGCGCTTCGATGCGACGAACACCAGCCGCAATACCAGATTCGTTTGTGATTTTGAAAAAGCCGATGTCGCCAGTGCGTGCAACGTGTGTTCCACCACACAGCTCGATGGAATAGCCGCCCATATCTAGCACCCGGACTTCGTCACCGTACTTTTCACCAAATAGTGCAACCGCGCCGTACTTCTGCGCGTCATCAAAAGACATTTGCTGAATTAGCACTTCATGATTCGCACGAATTTGTTCGTTAACTTGAATTTCGACCTGTTGCAGTTGTTCATCTGAAAGCGCGTCATCATGGCTGAAATCAAAGCGTAATTTATCCGCGTCGACCAGCGAACCCTTTTGTGCAACATGGTCGCCTAGAATGTTTCTGAGTGCCGCGTGCAGCAAATGCGTTGCCGAATGATTGAGCCGGATGCGTTCGCGAGCATCCGCGCTCACTTCGGCGTTTAAAGTTTCGTCCGCGGAAATGAACCCACTTTCTACTCTACCGTGATGTATATATAAACCGCCCTGCTTCTGGGTGTCGGACACTTGAAACCGACCGTTAAGGCTAACCAAAGCACCAATGTCCCCTATTTGCCCGCCAGATTCAGCATAGAACGGGGTATCCTCAAGCACGATACTTGCGTCCGCACCGGCTGAGACGGTCGCGGTCGCTTGATTATCAGAAAATATACCCAATACACGAGTTGCAGTTTGCAAGGTCTCATACCCCGAAAACGATTGCGCGGAACCCAATTTGCTCAACTCATCCAAAGGTATCGCATTGCTAGCATCCATACCCGAAAAGCCGCTGGCGGCCTGGGCAAGTTCTCGTTGTGCCTGCATGGCCTTTTCATAGCCCGGCATGTCAATTGCCAGACCTCGTTCGCGCGCGATGTCGGCAGTTAAGTCGACCGGGAACCCGTACGTGTCGTAGAGCTTAAAAGCAACCTCGCCCGGTATGACCTTGCTGCTTAGATCCTCTACCGCCTGGTCAAATATTTTCAGACCTTGTTCTAAGGTTTCGGCGAATCTGATTTCCTCGCGCAACAAAGCTTGCGAGACTTGATCCTGCGCTTTCGCTAACTCCGGAAACGCGCCGCCCATCTCTTTCACTAAAGGTTCGACAAGCGCATGGAAAAAGGGCTCGTTAAGGCCCAGTTTATTCCCGTGGCGCAAAGCCCTGCGAATAATCCGCCGCAGCACGTAGCCCCGACCTTCGTTCGAAGGAAGCACGCCATCCATCACTAAGAATGAACAAGAGCGAATATGATCAGCAATGACACGCAGTGACGTGAGCTCGAGGTTATTTGTGCCGGCCAGATCGGTCACAGAAGTAATTAAACGCTCGAATAAATCAATCTCGTAGTTATTGTGGACGTTTTGTAAAACCGCCGCGATTCGCTCCAAACCCATACCGGTGTCAACCGAGGGTCGAGGGATAGCGTTTTGCGTACCGCCGGCTAAACGCTCGTACTGCATGAAAACAAGGTTCCAGATTTCGATGTAGCGATCGCCATCTTGATCTGGCGAGCCCGGTGGTCCGCCCGCAACCTCGGGACCGTGGTCATAAAATATTTCAGAGCAGGGTCCGCACGGCCCAGTATCGCCCATCATCCAGAAGTTATCTTTTTCTCCGCACCGAGAGATTCGATCACTTGGGACACCGATGTTTTTTAACCAAATTTCAGCGGCTTCTTCGTCGTCATTGAACACTGTTACCCACAGTTTATCTGCCGGTAAGCCGTAGCCTTCGGTAAGCAACTCCCAAGCATACTCGATAGCTTCTCTCTTAAAGTAATCGCCAAAGCTGAAATTGCCGAGCATCTCAAAAAACGTGTGGTGTCGGGCCGTGTATCCAACGTTGTCTAAATCATTATGCTTACCACCGGCCCGCACGCAACGCTGTGAGCTGGTTGCGCGCACAAAGTCGCGCTTGTCTAAACCAAGGAAAACGTCTTTGAATTGAACCATACCGGCGTTGGTGAACAACAAGGAGGGATCATTCGCCGGCACCAAAGAACTGCTTGCGACAGTTTCGTGCTGCTTATTCTTGAAAAATTCAAGAAACTTATTTCTGACTGCTGCCGTTTCCATCAACGTTCGCTTTTAGTGAGTAGATCAATTGGATCTATTACAAGAGTTCTTCAGCTTTTGCTTGGTCTTGAAGTCGCCTAAAAAGCTGCTTGATGCTGTCGCTCGGGAACCCACGATACTCGAGAAAACGCGCTTGCTTGGCGGATTCTTGAAAATTTGCGGGTAGGCTGCCGAACTTTTTTCTCCAGGTATCTTCGATTATAGAAGCCCAATCAAAATCTGCAGTATCTAGCGCAGATCCGATTACCTCCGCGCTAACACCGCGTTCCTTTAGCTCGGCCACCAGCCTAAATCGACCATATCCTCGTCGCGCGCGATGGTGCGCATACGCCTCTGCGAAACGTAAATCATCTAACACGCCTTCTCGAACCAATGAGGAAAGTTCTGCTTCCACCTCATTGGCGTCGTAGCCTTTTGCTAACAGCTTCTTGGTGAGTTCGAAATGCGAATGCTCTCGACGCGCAAGCGCGTCGAGAGCAGTGTCACGCAGCGGTTTTTCTTGAGACCGCAATCCGGCAGGTTTCAGGCTTCGGCCTCCATCGATTCCTCTTCTGCCGGTTCCTCAGTTTCTGGAGACGACTTCGGTAGCGTCTCGACGCGAATCAAGCCTTCTAATTCCGCCGCCAGATCGGGGTTCTCCTTCAAATGCAGACGTACGTTGTCTTTACCTTGACCTAGGCGATCACCTTTGTAGCTATACCAGGCGCCCGTT